>CAVDMZ010000014.1:0-8787 GCA_963610115.1 Duodenibacillus sp. | reverse complement strand
AGTGCCAAACATCCCCATACGCAAAGCAGTTTCCTCATTTTTCTATTGTACCTTTTTTATTTTTCTCCGTCTTGCCCGCGGCGCGGTTGAAACGGCAGCAGTCCCGCCGCGCAAAAACACAAAATGGCCAAGGCCAGCGGAATTCGGTAGCGGTTTTTATATCCGGCCCGCGAGGAAGCTACCGCTGTACTGCGGTCCAAATCCCGCACGGCTTGCTCCACCCGGGCGGCCACTTGGGCGGGGGAGGTGTACTGAATGTACATTCCCTGCGTGGCGGCGGCCAAAGCGGCCAAACTCTTTTCGTCCAGCTTGGTAACGACGGTCTTTCCCTGGCTGTCTTTTTTGTATTCTAATACCTTGCCGGACACATCGGTGCGCTGGGCAATCAATTCCCCTTGCGCAGTGCCAATGCCAATAGCGATAATACGGAGGCCCTCTTGTTGGGCCGCCTTTTGCGCTTGCGCCAATTCCTGCGGGGTGTGGTCCTCTCCGTCGGTCAATAAAATCAAGGCTTTTTTGCCGGGGTATTTGGCCAGCATATGCGCCGCCAGCTGTACCGGGGCGGCCAAGGAAGTCCCCGCCACGGGCAGCATATCCGGCTGCAAGGTGGAAACAAAATATTTCAAGGCGTCGTCATCGGTGGTAATAGGACACTGGATAAAGGCTTGCGAGGTAAAGGCAATCAGCCCGATGCGTTCGTCGGGCAAGTGATTAATCAGCATGCGCAGCATATTTTTGGCACTGGTCAAGCGGTCGGGGGTTACATCGCGCGCCCGCATGGAGGCCGATACATCCACCGCGATGACCGTTTGGGCAAAATTGCCCTCGGCCCGGACGATTTCCACGCCCCACTGGGGCCGGGCCAAGGCCGCAAAAACAAAGAAAAGCCCCAGCAAGAACAGGCCTGCCTTGAGCTTGCCCCAAGCGTCTCCGCCTTGGGTCAGCCGGGCATACGCCGCCGGGCCAAATAAGGCGCGCAGGACGCGGTGTTTGAGCACCCGGCCCAGCCGGCACAAGAGGCCGACCGCTCCCAAGGCTGCCAAAAAATATAAAAAGTAAACCGGTTTTTCAAATAATCCCATATTAAGGCACCCTTATCCATACCAACTGGCGCAAGGCAAGCCCCAGCAGGAGCAGGACCAGCCCCCACAGCAAGAAGGGGCGGTACAGGTCGCTGCGGCTGACGCGGGCGGCTTGCGTGAAGTCGGTTTTTTCCAAGGCATTGATTTGATTGTAAATTTCTTGCAATTCCAATTCGTTTTTGGCGCGGTAAAATTCCCCGCCCGTTTCTTTGGCGATGTTCATCAGCAGGCCCTCGTCAATTTCGTCTTCCGTGCTGGAAAAAAGCGTGCTGCCCGGGGGGCTGGCCGTGGCGATGGTATATACCTTAATGCCGTAAGCGGCGGCCGCCTTGGCAGAAAGCAAGGGGTCCAAGGCCCCGGCATTATTAGAGCCATCGGTCAACAGCAAGATGACCTTGCTCTTGGCGGTGCTGTCCTTTAAGTGGCTGGCAGCTACGCCCAACGCATCGCCAATGGCGGTCAAATTCGGATCTACCACGCCGATGAACAAGGAGGCCACTAACTCTTGCACGGCGTCGTGGTCCAAGGTCAGCGGCGCGGCCAAGGAGGCGTTTTTGGCAAACAGGGTCAGCCCGATGCGGTCATTGAAGCGTTTGCCGATAAAATTGATAGCGGTTTTCTGCGCGGCGACGAAGCGGGAGGGATAAAAATCCCGGTTGGCCATACTGGCCGAAGCGTCCATGACCAACATAATGTCTATTCCTTGGGTGGGGGGCAGTTTGTCCGTACGGACCGCCGCGGGGCGCGCCAAAGCCACGATAAACAAAGCCAGCCCCAACAGGCCTAAGACCCGGGGCCCGTGGCGGTTGCATAAAACGGCCAAAGAAAAAGAAGACGGCAGGACCCCGGTAACGGGGTAATCCAGCGGACGCTGAAATCCTTGCGGCCAAAACACCTGCAAAAGCAAAAGCAGCTTAGGGATAATCAGCAACCACAAATAGCCCGGATTGAGAAAGGTCAGTTGCCCGTGGTGTAATTTCAGCAGGAGCAACAGCCCAAGCAGGAGCAGGGTACTGGATGTAAAAAACAAAAGCGCGGCCCCGGTTGCCCGCGGAAAACGCCGCAATACGGCCGAAAGCAGCAAGCTCAGCAAAAGCAACCCAAGAGAAATCAAAAAGAGCAGGTTAATCATGGGGGCCCTCCTTGAGTTCTGCAGGTTGGGGAGAGGTTTGGCGGACCAGCTGCTGCAGGAAATGCACATGGGCCTGCATTTGGGGTTCCGTGGGAATGGCGCGGGCGAATTTAACCAAATCTGCCTCATCTAAATAGCCGCGCAGGGCCGGCAGCAGCGGTTGCAGAACGGCCAATTTGCGTGCCCGGCGCAACAGTTCCACGGAAGTGTCGGCCGACACATCCAATCCAAAGCGCCGCCAGAAATATTCCCGCAAGATATCGCTTAGCTCTAAGTAAAACAATTTATATTCCGCTTTTTCCCACAGGCCGCTTTGCAATAAAATTTGAAGTTTAGACAGGGCGATTTCATCGGCGGGGCGTGTGTCCTGCACTTCGGCCAAGCGGGCGGCTTGCGCGGCGTGGAGACGCTTGCAAAAACGGCGGACAAAATAAATCACCAGCCCCAAGACCCCCGCGCACAACAGCCAAATCCAGTAGCTGGCGGGAATATACGGCGGGCGGATGTCGCGCAAGGTTTTTTCCTTAAAAAATTTTACGGGTTTTATCTCCACGGTTTGCGGTTGTGAGGCGGCTTGTGCCAAGGCTTCTCCCCCGGGCTGTGCCTGCAGGGTAAAAGTCACCGTAAAGGTGGATTTGCCTAAGGTAAAAGGTAAAAAGCGCAAATCATAAGAGGCGGTGCCGGGGGAAAGGGTTTGGCTGCTGGCTTGCAACAGGTCAAACTCCTCCGGCAGGCGTTCTGTGTCCAGCGCCACCGCATAACCGGGCGTGTGGGACAGTTCAAAACGCACGTCATAAGGCTGGGCAAAGGAGGTTTCCTGCGGCACTTGTTGGGCCGTTATATGAATTTCCTGTGCCGCCAACCCGCCGCCGCAGCCAAGGGCCGCCAGCAAAAGGAGCCATTTCTTCATAGGTGCTCCTTGCGGGCGCGCTGCCTGAAAAAGGCGATGACCGGGTCCACCGTGGGTTGCGCCGGGTCTATTTCTATGGCGGAAATTTTGAGCGGGCGAAACAGGTCTTGCAGTTGCTCCTGCCATGCTTGCCTTTGCCACCCCAGCACCCGGTGCAGATGCGGGTCTGCCAGTGAAACATATCTTTCTGCGCCGCTTTCGGGGTCGCGCAGGCTGATGCAGGCGTGCAGTTTGGGCAGGGCCTTTTCCAGCTTGTCCTGGATGAGCACGGGAATGAAGTCAAATTTTTTGGCCGCCAAACGCAGCGGGCGGGCAAAGGTTTGCGGGTCAGTTAAAAAATCAGAAATAAAAATTAAAATTCCCTGCCGTTTGATCAGCTTGTTTAAGGTGGTTAACGCCAAGGGAATATCCGTACCCGTGCCCTTGGGTTCAAAGGCTACCAATTCGCGGATGAGGCGCAGGATGTGCTTTTTGCCTTTTTTGGGGGGGACGAACAATTCCACTTGGTCTGAAAAGAGCAGCAGACCCACCTTGTCGCTGTTCTTCAGTGCGCAAAAGGCAAACAGGGCGGCCAGTTCCGCGGCGGCCTCTTGTTTAAACTTATCCACCGAGCCGAACCGCTGCGAGGCCGACACGTCGCACGCAATCATCAGCGTTAGTTCGCGCTCCTCATTAAATTTTTTGATGTACGGCACTCCGCTGCGGGCGGTTACGTTCCAATCTATGGAGCGGATATCGTCGCCGGGGGTGTATTCGCGCACCTCGGAAAATTCAATGCCCTGGCCCTTAAATGCACTGAGGTACTGCCCGGCGAAGGTTTCCTCCACCAGTTTGCCGGTTTGTATCTCTATTTGCCGTACTTTTTTTAAAATGTCGGCCGTGTCCATGTGCATAGGCGGGCTCCGCGGAGATTAGGGTACATCCACCGCTTCAAAAATTTGTTTCACGATTTGATCCGGGGAAATATTCTCCGCCTCGGCTTCGTACGTCAGCAAGACGCGGTGGCGCAGTACGTCCAGCCCAATGGCCTTGATGTCCTCGGGTGTTACATAGCCGCGGCCGTTTAAGAAGGCGTAAGCCTTGGCCGCTTGCGTGAGAAAAATAGTGGCGCGCGGGCTGGCCCCGTAAGCGATAAAGGAAACTAAATTGTCTAATTTGTAGGCCTTGGGGTCGCGCGTGGCAAAGACCAAGTCCACAATGTAGGTCTTTATTTTTTCGTCCACATAAATGCCGTCCACCACTTGGCGGGCCTTTAAAATCATTTCCGGTGTAACGGACGAGGCCAGTGCAGGCGTTTGATGGGCCGACATCCGCTCCAAAATCAGTTTTTCTTCTTCCTTGGAGGGATAGGTGATGAGTACCTTGAGCATAAAGCGGTCCACCTGCGCTTCCGGCAGGGGATACGTTCCCTCCTGCTCCACTGGGTTTTGCGTGGCCAGCACCATAAACGGCGCAGGTAATTTATAGGTTTGCTCGCCAATGGTTACCTGCCGCTCCTGCATGGCCTCCAGCAGGGCGCTTTGCACCTTGGCCGGGGAGCGGTTGATTTCGTCGGCCAGTACAAAGTTGGAAAAAATCGGGCCGCGTTTGGGGTAAAACAAGCTGTCCTTGGGGTTGAAAATCAGCGTGCCGGTAATATCGGCCGGCAACAAGTCCGGGGTAAATTGAATGCGCTGGAATTGGGCGTGAATGGCCGAAGCCAAGGTTTTTACCGCCAAGGTTTTGGCCAGCCCCGGCACGCCTTCAATTAAAATGTGTCCGTCGGCCAGCAACGCCACCAGCATTTTTTCTATTAAGGCCTCTTGCCCGACAATGACCTTGCCCACTTCCCGCTTTAAATCTTGCAAAAACAGACTTTCTTGCTGCACCTGCTTGTTTAAGGTAGTGATATCCATAGCCCCTCCTGTCCCGGCGGCCCGGGGAAGTTTCCTACTTATATTATAAATAAATTCTTCCGGCAGTAAAAGCAAAAAAAGGATTATTTTTATTTGGGCTTTAGGCCGGGAGTTGACAAAAGAAAAGGAATGTAATAAACTATATATGAGCAGATGTTCATATATTTAATATATCCCGCGGCCTTCCGCCGCCCTTGAGGAGCTTATGAAGAAAAACACTTCCCCTGTCTTTTTGCATTTAACCGCCGCGCAGGCGCGCAGCCTTTCGTCGCAGCAGCCGGCGGAGGAAACCTTGTTTGAGCTGGCCGATTTGTACAAAATGTTTGCCGATTCTACCCGGGTGCGCATTTTGTCGCTGTTGATGAAACGGGAGCTGTGCGTATTGGATTTGGCTGCGCTGCTGGGGGTGAGCCAGTCGGCCCTGTCGCACCAGCTGCGCATTTTAAAGCAAAGCAAACTGGTCAAAAGCCGCCGCGAAGGCCAGACGATGTTTTACAGCTTGGCCGACGGCCATGTGGAGCGCATTTTTAAACAAGGTTTGGACCACGTGCAGGAATAAGTCTATGAACAAAGACCTGATGAAGATTATTTTTGGCGCGGTGTGTTTTGCCGCGGCTTGGGCGTGCCCGGAGGGGGCGGTGCGTACGGCAGGATTTGTGGCGGCGTATCTGTGTTGCGGGGCTGGGGTATTGCTTCAATCGGTGCGGCATATTTTCCGCGGGGATTTTTTGGATGAGAATTTCCTGATGGCCTTGGCGACGGCGTGCGCCTTGGCTATTGGGGAATACCCCGAGGCGGCGGCCGTGATGCTGTTTTACCAGACGGGGGAATTTTTTATGGATTGGGCGCAGGCGCGCTCCCGCCGCTCCGTGCGGGCGCTGATGGAATTAAAACCCCGGCAGGTGCGCGTCCAAGACGGCGGTGTCTGGAAAGAGGTTCCCCCGGAGCAGGTGGCGGCGGGGACGGTCTTTTTGGTCAAACCCGGCGAGCGGGTGCCTTTGGACGGGGTGGTGTTGCGGGGGCGGGCCTGGACGGACGGCTCTGCTTTGACGGGCGAGTCGGCCCCGGTGGAGGTTTCTGCGGGGGCGGAGGTATTTGCGGGCGTGATTTCTTTAGACGGGGTCCTGCAAATGCGGGCCTTGCGTCCGTATGCCCATTCGGCGGTGGCCCGGATTTTGAAGCTGGTGGAGGAGTCCTCTTCCAAAAAAACGCCGACGGAGCGGTTTATTACCCGTTTTGCACGGTATTATACTCCGGCGGTGGTCTTGGCGGCGGTGCTGTGCGCGGTATTGCCGCCCTTGTTCTTTCCGCAGGCGCAGCTGAGGGATTGGGTGTACCGCGCCTTGGTTTTTTTGGTCATCTCCTGCCCGTGCGCGCTGGTGCTTTCGGTGCCCATGGGATTTTTTGGCGGTATCGGCGCGGCGGCCCGGCGCGGGGTACTGCTTAAAGGCAGCGGCAGTTTAGAGGCCTTGGCCCACGGGGAAATTATGGTTTTTGACAAGACGGGCACCTTGACGACGGGGCATTTTGGCGTTAGCGGGGTGTTTCCTGCGGAAGGGTTTACCGCCCCGCGGCTGCTTGAGCTGGCCGCCTACGCCGAAAGCGTTTCTAATCATCCTCTTGCCGCGGCGGTGTGCAAGGCATACGGGAAAGACATAGACCCTGCCCGGTTGGGGAAAGCAGAGGAGCAGGCGGGGCGCGGGGTGTGTGCGCGCGTGGACGGCGTGGAAGTTTTTGCGGGGAGCGGCTGCGGCAAAGGGGCGGAGTGGAAGGCGCCTGCGGCCGCCCCGGGCACGGCGGTGTTTGTGTGGGCGAATGGGAAGTATGCCGGGGCTATTACGCTGGCGGATCAACTCAAGCCCGAGGCCACGCGCGCGGTGGCGGAGCTGAAACAGGCCGGATTTTCTAAGGTGGTTATGCTGACGGGAGATTGTGCACCCGCCGCGCAAGCCGTGGCACAGCAAGCGGGGGTGGATGAATTTTATGCCGGGCTGTTGCCCGCTGAAAAGGTGGCCCGGGTGGAGCAGTTGCTTAACGAAAGGACCCCGGGGCGGACTTTACTTTTTGCCGGAGACGGCATAAACGACGCCCCCGTGCTGGCGCGCGCCGATGTGGGGATTGCCATGGGGGCCTTTGGCTCGGACGCGGCCGTAGAGGCGGCCGATGTGGTGTTGGGCGATGATAATCCCGCCAGGATTGCGCAGGCGGTGCGTTTGAGCCGTTTTACGCTGCGGGTGGTAAAGCAGAATATTGGGTTTTCGCTGGGGGTCAAGGCGGTGGTGCTGGCCTTGGGCGCGGCGGGGCTGGCCAATCTGTGGGAAGCGGTCTTTGCCGATGTGGGCGTGTCTGTTTTGGCGGTGCTGAATGCCCTGCGGCCCCTGGCGTATAAGGAGTTTTAGCTAAATATGCTAGAATAGATTATCCAAAATACGGGAGGTTCTCCTTTTTCCCTAAGCCCCACAGGGCTTAGTTACAATTGAACTGTTTTTGGAATCCTGTAAAGGGGTGGTTTCGGCGTGAGCCGAAACCTCCATCCAAGTCCAAAAATAGCTGGTTTAGGCAGAAAGCAAAGGGAAGTCATGAGCCCTTTGTTTTCTGCCGAGTGTTGCATTTAGCGATAAATGCAACCACGGCTGTTTATGGCAAGCACTTGGGTGGACTTGGCATAAAGCAGCCGTTTTTTTATGTAGTGGAAAATAAGAATACAGAACGATTAGCAGAACTGTATTTCTTTTAAGATAGTATTGGTTTGTTGGCCACAAATTGACAAAATTGTTCTTTACTTAAGGTTTTTTCTTCGCCGTTAATATACTGTGTAATTTGCCATATATCATTCATGATAACAGGTAAATAGAAAATTTGATTAGTTATTTTGCTGGCCTGTTTATAACATTTTTTCAATTCTATTATCTTTTCTTGATATTGTTTCTCATCAATGGAAATGGACGATGACTTATTCATACTTTTTACTTCAAAGATATGAATACGGTCAAATTTGTCTTTCATTATGAAGTCGGGATAGGAATTTAATGTTGCCCCCATATAGTATTCAAACTTAATGGGAGAATTTGGTGGATAATTTTTTCCCCACAAGCAAATTTTTGGTTGTACATTATAGAACATTTTTGCTTGCTGTAAGTTTAATTGCTTACTATTTGCCGAAATATCTTTCAATATGCTTGCCCATTCTCGTTCGGCTTCGCTGTCAAACGAAAACTTATCTTGTCCATCTCTGCGTTTCCATAGCCAATCCCCAATATTGACATAGTTTTCGTTGTTAGTATAATGAGAGTACACAGGGAAAGATACTGTTTCGCCGACCTGCATGCTTTGTGCGTAGTCGTTATAAAACTTTTTGTTTTCTTTTTCAATATCCGTTAAAAAATCAACGGCTTGCCACCATTTTGTATAGTCAGTCGCATAATCATAAACCAACGTCTTTACTTGGTTATCTACCGATTGTAATTGTCTGCCAATATCAAAAATACTTTTATGGGTTATTTTGGGTGTCTGTTTGGCTATAAATTGGCCTAAATCAAAAGCAATGTTTTCTACTAACGGTTTCAAGCGGGTGGTAGTAATTTTCAAATTGGAAGCGATATCAACCCCGTCTTTCCACTTTACGCCGTATATTTCTTTGTGGTCTTTGGGTTTGTTTCCCCATACCCACGCGGTTTGTGCCAGTTGTTGAGCGTCGGCGGGCAGTTTTTCAAAATCAAGCAGGCGCGGATTGCGGCGCACCCGCCCGATTACTTGTTCGTCCAATTG
>CAVDMZ010000013.1:0-15985 GCA_963610115.1 Duodenibacillus sp. | reverse complement strand
CGTGCGGCCGGATTGGATTAAATCAAACCCGCCCGTATTGCGGTAGCTTTCCATGAGTTTGGGGGTGATTTCTTTCCAGTTGGCCTGCAAAATGCCGCTGGGACCGCCCAAAAAGCCGTACAATTTGTTTTTGGCGTTGGCTTTCTTTAAGCCGTCTAACAAGCCGGCAATCACATTGTGCCCGCCGGGGGCTTGCCCGCCGGAGAGTACCACAGCCACTTTGACGGTTTTTTTGCCGAGGGCCGGATTGGCCCCTTTGGTAAAAATAATTTCCGGCATGCCGTAGGTGTTGGGAAACATTTTCTTTACGGCCGCTTGGTCGGCCACGCTTTGGGTGGCTTTGCCGTTTTTGGCTTTTACAAAGCAAGGGCCTTTTTTGAGGATATCGGGCAACACCGGGCGGTATTTGCAACGGTGCGTTTGCAGCAGAGAACAATTTTGGGTTTTGCTGGTTGTAGCCATGTTTTCATCTCCTGGAGAATAGAAAATCTACTTAGATTATAGCAAACTTGCCCCCGCACGCACGCGTAAGAGCCCGTCGCGGAAAATGCCCCTTGTTTTTTCTAAGACGGCGGGCTATACTTAATTGCCGCTGTTTCATCTTAGCATAAGGAGGGAAGGCCCCGCGCGGGCCGCGCCGCCGGAACACCCCGTTGACACCCGGGAAAGATTAATGATTAAATGTCTATACGGGTTACCCGTTAGACTACACGGAGGAAGTTATGGAGATTAAAGTTACCGCAAAAAATATTAAACTGACGCCGGCCATTAAGCAATTTGTGCAAACCCGCGTCAATAAGATTGAAAATTATTTTGACCATATCGTTTGGGCGCAGGTGCTCTTGTCTGTAGAAAAGAAGATCAACCAGCGCGCCGAAATCATCATCCACACCGGGGGAAAGAACACCGTGACGGCTACTGCCGTAGAGGCCGATTTGTACAAGGCCATTGACGCCGCCGCCACCAAGGCCGAAGCGCAGCTGAAGAAAGCCAAAGAAAAAACCAAAGCCAAACGCACGGCCAAAAAGACGGCGGTTGTGGAAGAAATCGCCACCTTCAGCGATCATATTTTGCTGCCGCCCAATGACGTGAAATTCTCCGTCATCAAACAAGTGGAAGTGACCCCGATGAACCCCGAGGACGCCGCCTATGAAATGGAGCGGCTGGGCTATTCGTTCTGGATGTTTTTAGACGAGGATTCCAAGCAAATCAATTTAATCTTCAAACGCTTGGACGGCACCTACGGGTTGATTAAGCCGGTTAAAAAGAAATAAGTGAGAAAGCGGTGCAGCCATTTACCAAATCCGTAACCGTAAGCGAACTGCTCCAGGTGAAACGCCTTCACCTGGAGCTCGTTTGCGGCAAACGGTATGTGCACCGCGAAATTACCTTCTCCAGCGTCAACCGCCCGGGCTTGGCCCTGTGCGGACAGTTGGAGCATTTCCGCGCCAATTCGGTACAGGTGTTTGGCCGTGGAGAGCACGCTTTTTGCATGAAGGAAAAACCGGCGCAGCTAAGAAACAATATCGCCAAGATGTTGGGCCGGGGACATGTGCCGTGTGTGATTATGTCGGCGGATTTGGACCCCTTGCCCGCTGTGCGCAAGGCTTGTTTGGGCGCGGATGTGCCCGTGCTTAAAACGACGATGGAGTCGGCCGCGTTTGTGGCGGAATTTTCACGCTATTTAGACGAGCGGCTCGCCCCGCTGACACATGTGCACGGGGTGCTTCTTAACGTCAGCGGCAGCGGCGTGTTGCTGCGCGGAGAGGCCGGCATTGGCAAGAGCGAATGTGCCTTGGAGCTGATTAAGCGCGGGCATATTTTGGTGGCCGATGACGTGGTGGAAGTGCAAAGACGGTGGGGACGTTTTTTGGTGGGTTCCTGCCCCGAAATGCTCAAGCACTACATGGAAGTGCGGGGTTTGGGGATTTTGGATGTGGAGCTGTTGTTTGGCATTGGCTCTACGCTAGATGAGATGAAGATAGAAATGGAGGTGGTGCTCACGCCCCCGGCCAAAAACATTGACCGCTTGGGCATGGAGCAAAAAACTTCCCAAATTTTGGGGGTGGAAATCCCGTCGCTGGCGATTCCCGTTACCCCCGGGCGCAACCTGGCGGTGCTGATAGAGGTGGCGGTGTTAAACCAACAGCTCAAGGCGCAGGGCATTTTCTCGGCGAAGGAATTTAGCAGTAAGATGCTTTGCCGCCTCAATAAAAAGGCCAAACGAAATGGAACAAAAGCGTAAACTTTTTATCATTACGGGCATGAGCGGCGCGGGCAAAAGCCAAGCGCTGAAAATCTTTGGTGATTTCGGTTTTTACTGCGTGGACAATTTGCCCCTGGCTTTGTTTAAGCAGTTTGTCACGTACGTCAAGGCGCGCCCGGAGCTGCAAAATGTGGCTTTGGGGGTGGACGTGCGCGAAGGCGAACGCTTAAAGCAGCTGCCTGCCTTGCTTAAGAAGATAACCAAGGGGGATTTTTCGCCCAAGGTCATTTTTTTAGATGCGGCCGATGAATGCTTGATCCGCCGTTTTTCCGAGACCAAACACAAACATCCCATTCATAAAAAATTGGCCGCGGCTATCGCCCACGAGCACGACCTGTTAAAGCCCATTAAGGTGGCGGCGGATAAGGTCATTGACACCACCGATTTGAAATTGGGTGAATTAAAGGAAAAAATTTCTGCCCTGCTGGAGCTTAAAAAAGAAGGGGAAATGCAGATTTCGGTGGTGTCGTTTGGTTTTAAAAACGGCATTATGAAAGAGGCGGACATTGTGATGGATGTGCGCTTCCTGCCCAATCCGTACTACGTCAGAGGTTTAAAAACCAAGACCGGGTTGGACAAGGCCGTGCAGGAGTATATTTTGTCGTTTCAAGAAGCACAAGAATTTGCCGGACGCTTTGCCGAGCTGGTCAAATACTTAATTCCCAAATACATTAAAGAGGGGAAGAGTTATTTGACTATTGCCTTTGGGTGCACCGGGGGCAAACACCGCAGCGTGTTTATGGCTCATGAACTGGCCGAAACCCTGCGCGCGCAAGGGTTAAGCGCTTCGGAATTTCATAGGGATATAGGACTTTAATTATGGTAAAACTTGTTTTGGTTACGCACGCGCAACTGGCTGCGCATCTGTTGCAAACCGCCGCCCAAATTTTGGGCAAGGCCGCAGAGGACGTGCAAACGCTCTCTGTTACCACGTCCAGCTCGGTGGAGCAGGGCGCGCAGGAGCTCAAAAAATTATTGGCCGGGGCCGAGAACGGCGCCATCGTGCTGACGGATATCTTCGGCGGCAGCGCCACCAATATAGCCCTTACCGCCACGAAGGATTGCCCCAAGTGCTATGTGATTACGGGGCTGAACCTGAGCATGTTGCTGACGGCCTTGAACAGCCGCAAAAAACTGGACGCCAAGGAATTGGCCGAGAAGATTGAAGCCGACGGCAAACGCGCGGTCATCAATGCCACGGAGTTGCTGATTAAAGGATTGTAATATGCCGATTGTTTTTGCGCGGGTGGATGACCGGTTGATTCACGGCCAAATTGTGCAGGCGTGGCTGCCGGAGCTCAATATTGACGAGGTGCTCATCCCCTGCCCGTGCGAGCGCGAACGCCGCGTGAATAAAAATTTGTTGCGTTTGTCTTTGCCGTTTGAGTATGAGCTGACGGTGCTGGAGCCGGCGCGCTGTGTGGAGTACATGCGGCAATCCCAAAAGCGTATTTTTCTGTTGCTGGGCTCCTTGCAGGACCTTAGCCCGCTGCTGGAGGACGGCCTAAAAATTAAATCGGTCAATATCGGCGGGATGCACTTTAAAGAGGGAGCCCAAAAATTGGCCGAGAATGTTTTTTTGGACGCGGCGGATAAAAATACGCTGCGCATTTTAAATGATTTGGGCATCTGTGTGGAAACCCGCGCGGTGCCCAGCTCTAAATCCATTTCTTTAAAAGATACACTTTGCCCATGACGACCAGCTTAATACTGCTTTGCTTGTTCGCCGCTTTTTTAGAGCTAGACACTACCTACGCTTTTCAGACCTTGCTGTCCCGGCCGCTGATTGCGGGGCCGCTGTTCGGGTTGTGGACGGGGGATGTGATGGCCGGCGTGCAAGTGGGCGTATTTGCTGAGTTGCTCTTTATTGATATTTCCCCGTTGGGAGGCATTATACCGCCCAGCGGCATTGTGGCCACGGTCATCCCGCTGGTTTTATATTCCATGGGCATAGATTTGTATTTCGGTTTCTTCTTCGGTGTGGGGGGCGCGGTGCTGTATTCCTTTTTTGACGCGCTGCTGCGTAAGACCCGTTTTAAATGGCTGGTTTTTTTGGAGGAAAAAATCGGCCGCAACCCTTCGGATATGAAGCGTGTTATTGCGGGGGCGTTGCTATTGCCGTTTTTGATGAGCTTTGTGTTTATTTCCTTACTGGCGTGGATCAGCTCTCAGGTGATGTTTAGCGTCTTTGCTTATATTACGCCCCGGATGCACTTTGCGTTTCGGTTGGCGTACGCGGCCGTGCCTTGGATTGGGCTGGCCACGCTGATTCCCGCCTTGCGTTTGAAGGTGAGGTAAAAAATGTTACCCTTTGGATTGCGCGTAAATATGTTTATCCGGTCTTTCTTTTTGCAGGCCGGGTGGAACTATGTCAAATACCAAAACATCGGCTTTGCTTTTGTGATGCTTCCCTTTTTACGCCGTCTCTACCGCCAAGACAAGGAAGTCTTGCCCACGGTTTTGCAGCGGTATTTGGAGACCTTTAACACCCACCCGGTCATGGCCTCGTTTTGCTTTGGTGCGATGGCCAAACAAGAGGAAACGGTGGCCGCCGCACGGAGCATAACAGACTACAAGGAGCAGGTAACGGAATGGCTGGGCGCACGCCGGGGGCTGTCCATTACGGCGGCCTCTATCGGGGACCGTTTGTTTTGGGGCACGCTCAAGCCGCTGACCTTGTTGTTGGCTATTTTTATTTGGATGCTGCTGGGAATTAATTTCTTTGAAATTTCCCAGCCGCAGACTCCGCCCTTGCTGTATGTGTTTTCTGCGTGCGGGGTGGCCTTTGTGGTGTACAACAGCGTCGCCTTGGCCGTGCGTTGGCAGGGGTTGCGTTTGGGGTATGAGGGGGACGAGAAAAACTGCTTTGGTTTAACGCGCTTTGATTGGAACCGCACCATTTACCAAGCCAAACGCCTGGGGATCGGGTTTGCCGTGGGGTTGATTTTATTTGGAGTGTACCGCTATTTCAACGGCGTGCAGGTGGATGTGGATTTTATGGCCCGCGCCCTGCTGGTGTTGTTTTTTGTGATTATTTCTTTTGTTACGCGCCGTCTGCGCATCCCCAATGTGTATCTGTATTTGACGGCGGTAGTGGTTTTTAATATGGTATGTTTATTTTAAGAGGACTATTTTGTGATTACGCAAGAGGTTAAAATTGTCAATCATTTGGGGCTGCACGCCCGCCCGGCTTGCCGCTTGGCGCAGACGGCCGCACAATTTGAATGTGAGATCAAAATAGCCAAGGGACCGGTGGAGATCAACGCCAAAAGCATTATGGGCGTGATGATGTTGGCCGCGGAGTACGGCTCTACCTTGCGGCTGAGCTTTGACGGCAAGGACGAGCAAGCCGCCTGCCAAAGCATTACCGGTTTGTTTACCAATAAATTTGATGAGGATTTTTAAATGTTTGTAATCAAAGGCATTTCCGCCAGCCCCGGCGTAGCCATCGGCCCGGCCGTACTGCTGCCCACGGCGGATTTCGCTGTTACCAAATCCTATGTGCAGGCCACGGAGGTCAAGGCGGAAATCGTTAAATTCCATCAAGCCTTGGACAAAACCCTGCTAGACTTGGATGAATGTGAAAACAAATTGCGCGCTACCTTGGGCGGCGAGTATGCCAGCCTGATGTCCATGCACAAGATGATTTTGCAAGACCCGATGATGAAGGACGCGGCCATTGCCAAAATCAAAAATGAGCATATGTCGGCCCCAGCGGCTATATTCCACACCTTGAAGGAGTTGGCGGCGTCCTTTGATAAACTAGAGGATAATTTCTTTAAGGAGCGGCGCAACGATATTTTTGACGTGGGCAAGCGTTTGGTGGGGCATTTGGTTGAGGAGAAGGGGGATTTTCTCTCTTCCATCCGCCGCCCGTCGGTCTTGATTGCGCATGATTTGTTCCCTTCCGATACCATTGACTTGCAGGAAAACCAAATCATCGGCTTTTGTACCGATTTTGGCGGCAAGACCAGCCATACCGCTATTTTAGCGCAAAGTTTAAAACTGCCGGCGGTGGTAGGGCTCTCCAACGCGGCGCGCCAAGTGCATAATGGCGACACCGTGATTGTGGACGGAGAAAACGGCTTGCTGATTTTATGCCCGGACCGCTATACCTTGGCCCGGTACAAAAAAATCCAGCGGGAAATTAAAAAGGCCGAATCCCTGCTGCAAACCATTAACCATTTGCCCACCGTTACTTCTGACGGCAAGAACTTTAAATTAATGGTCAATTTTGACCCGCGCACCGATACCAAGGAAAATAAAAAGCTCATTACGGACGGTTTGGGGCTGTTGCGTACGGAATTTTTGTACTTAAATATTCCCCAGCCGCCCTCGGAAACGGACCAATACCAAGCCTATCTTTCCTCGGCCAAAAAATTTGATATGCGTCCTGTAGTCATCCGCTTGGCGGACTTGGGTGCGGACAAACTGCCCGATTTTCCGCTGGATGAATTTGATAAGGACAACAACCCCTTTATGGGGTGCCGCGGTATCCGCCTGCTGCTGAAAAACCCTGAGCTGCTGCATACCCAGCTGCGCGCCATTGTGCGCACCGCCTGCGAGGTCCCCGCGCAAATCAAGATACTCATTCCCATGGTGTCGGCCGCCGAGGAAGTGCGGCATGTGCGCGAGGCCCTGGACCAAGCCTTAGCGGAATTTGAAAAAGAGGGCAAAAAACCCGTCAACAAAATTGCCTTGGGGGCGATGATTGAAGTGCCTTCCGCCGCCATTGCCTTGGACGGGATGATTGGGCGGATGGATTTTCTTTCCATCGGCACCAATGACTTGATACAATATTTAATTGCGGTGGACCGCGTGAGCCCCGAGGTGGCCCATATGTATGACCCCTGCCACCCGGCGGTACTGCGCACCATTCACCAAATTATCCAAACCGCCCACCAGCGCGGCAAGGCCGTGAGCATTTGCGGGGAGATTGCCAGTGACGTAAAGATGATCCCCATGCTGCTGGGGCTGGGGGTGGACACGCTGTCCGTGCCGCCGCGGATGTTTTTGCGTATTAAAAACAGAATAAGAAATTTAAACTTTGAATCCTGCTCCGACAAGGCCCAAGCGGCTTTGCTGGCCGCCACTTCAGAGGATATCCGAAGTTTGATTGAAGAAGAAAACCAAGATGAAGATTCGTAATTTTTCTATCGTGGCCCATATTGACCACGGCAAGACCACCCTTTCCGACCGCATTTTAGAGGATACCGGCACCGTGCCCAAGCGCAAAATGCAGGCCCAGCTGTTAGACGGCATGGACTTGGAGCGCGAGCGCGGCATTACCATTAAAGCCAAGGCGGTGCGTATCCAATACAAGGACTATATTTTAAACCTTATTGATACGCCGGGACATGTGGATTTTTCCTATGAAGTGGCCCGCTCCCTACGCGCGTGCGAGGGGGTGTTGCTGCTGGTGGACGCTTCACAAGGGGTGGAAGCGCAGACGGTGGCGCATGCGCATTTGGCGCAAAGTTTGGGGCTAAAAATTATCCCCGTGATGAATAAGGTGGACCTTTCCCAAGCGGATGCGGACGCTTCTGAGGAGCAGCTGTGGGATATTTTAAAGGAACCCGTGGAGGCCGAGCGCGTCAGTGCCAAAACCGGCATGGGCATTGAACATTTGTTGGACCGCATTGTGAGCGATATTCCCGCCCCGCAAGGCGACCCCAAGGCACCGCTGCGCGCACTGATTTTTGACTCGTTTTATGACCCGTTCCGCGGCGTGATTATGTATGTGCGCATTGTGGACGGTACGGTCAAGGCCGGGCAGAATATCCGCTTTATGGCTTCCGGTGCCAGTTACAAGGTGGAGGAAGTGGGTTTTATGACCCCCAAGCAGCTGCACAAGGCCCCGTCGTTGGGGGCGGGCGAAGTGGGCTATTTGGTGGCGGGGATTAAGGACATTCACCAAGTCAAGGTAGGCGATACGGTAACGTTGGCGGACCGTCCGGCGCAGACGCCCCTGCCGGGCTATGCCGATGCCAAGCCCGTGGTGTTTGCCAGCATTTTCCCGGTGGAGACGACAGATTTCCCCTTGTTGCGCACCGCGTTGGAAAAATTGAATTTGTCGGATTCCTCTTTTCATTACCAAAGCGAAACTTCCAAGGCCTTGGGCTTTGGATTTCGTCTGGGATTTATGGGCATTTTGCATATAGAAATTGTGAAGGAGCGTTTGGAGCGGGAATTTAACTTGTCCTTGATTGCTACCGCGCCCAACGTGGTCTATCATGTGAAATTTACCCCGCGCAAAAACCACCCGCAGGAGCTGGCCGCCCTGCCGGACGCGCCGGATGACCCGGGATATAAAATTATTGATAACCCGGCCAATTTCCCGCCGCACGGGGACATTATTGACATCAAGGAGCCCGTCATCCACATTACGATTGTTACGCCGGTGGAATTTATGGACGGCGTGATGACGCTGCTGAAAGAAAAACGCGGCACCTTTATGAATATGGACCATTTGTCCAACCAGCGCGTCATTATCAAGTATGAAATGCCTATGGGCGAAATGGTCATTGATTTCTACAATAAACTCAAATCCGTATCTAAGGGCTATGCCTCGTTTGACTATGAAGTGGCGGGCTTTCGCAGCGCGGAGGTGGTGCTGATGGAAATTTTGCTGCACGGCACGCCGGTGGATGCTTTGTCCGTGGTGGTGCATAAGGATAAGGCGCAAACCCAAGGCCGCGCCTTGTGCGCTAAACTCAAGGAGCTGATCGGCCGCCAGCAGTTTGAAGTGGCCGTGCAGGCCGCCATTAACGGCAAGGTCATCGCGCGCGAGACCATTCCGGCCTACCGCAAGGATGTTATCGCCAAATGCTATGGCGGCGACATTACCCGCAAGCGCAAATTGCTGGAAAAGCAGAAGGAAGGCAAAAAGCGCATGAAGAGCATCGGCAGTTTGAACATTCCGCAAGAAGCCTTTGTAGCCATGCTAAAAATTGACGAAGAATAAAACAACCCCCGGGGGATTCCCTTGGGGGATTTTTTTACCGTAAAAAACCGGCCCCGGATTTCCGGGGCCGGTTTGTGTGGCAAGATAACTTAGAACATATAGCGCACTTTCAAAGTGCCCGTGTGGGAACTGTAATCCTGGCGGAAGTTGCCTTCATAGCCCAGGAGGGCTTCCCAGTTGTCTGCCAAGCGTGCCGCTACAGAGGCGCCCGCTTCAAAACCCAAGCGGTGCAAGCGTTCGCCCTTTACGCTGTAGTTGCTGCCATTGGGCAAGACCACATTGCCTTGCGCTTGGTCGGCGACCAAGTCATAAGACAGCCCGGCATGCACTTGGGGCAAGAGCTCAAGTGCGGAAGAGAGGCGGTATTCGTTCTTCAGCGTAACGCCCAAAATACCCGTGAAGAAGTTGTTTTGTTCCGCCGCGACAGATTGGTCAGAGGAATCGGTGTACCCTTCCTGTTGCAAGTTCAAATAGCGCAAGCCAAAGGTGGGAATGACGTTTTCCGTTACTTCATAGCCCGCCACAGCTTGTGCGGAATAGGATTTGATGTGATAATCTGCATCCACATTCAGCCCGGGCAAGTATTTGTCTTCTTCGTACTTGGAGTTACCATAACCCAAGGACGCTTGGACAAAGAACTGGCTGGGACGATATTGACCATAGAGGAAGAAGTTGTCTCCCAAAATGCGGTCGTGGCGGCCGGTGGTGGAGACATTGGTGTGCGTGTAGGCATAGCCCGCACCCAACAAGATGTCCTCAGCCACCCAGCCATCTACACCAAAAGCCAGCCCTGTGCTGCGCCCGGTGAAAGCATCGGTAGCGGTGGCTTCTTTATGGGACTTGTTGAGCAAGCCCTGCATCCACACGGCATAATTGCCTTGGTTGCGTACGGTTTGGTCGTCGCCTAAGGCAAAGGCAGAGGGAGCTTGGGCCACGGTGTCCATGCGGGTCGTCAGAGAGTTGAAGACTTCGCGCGTAACAGAGCCATGCACCACTTGTTTGGCCGAGGCTACTTCCGGCGCCACCGCGTTGGCAGCCTGCACGGCGGCCGTTACGTCTGTTTGGGCCAAGTTGTTAATAATGTCGGCCGTTTTGTTGGCCGCTTCCGAGCCCATATCAGACGAGGTGGTAAAGGCATTGATGACATTGATGTCGTTGCTGTTTCCGCCGGCGGCTATAATTTCTTGGCTGGTTTCTTCTTGCGTTTTGCGCACCGCCGTCACGACGTTGTTGTCAAAGGTTACGTCGTAAAGCGCGTTGGACGCGTCCGCCATAGCAAAAGAGCCGTTGGTCGTGGCGGTTCCGTTGGTCAGGTCGTGGCTGATGCCCGTGGTATCGGTCAAAAAGTCGCGCGACAAGGTAACCAGCAGTTTGGCGCTGTCACTTTCGCTTTCACCAATGGTAATGGTGTTGGCTTTGAGGTTGCCCATGGCATTGTTGCCAAATTCCACCGCCAAGGTGGCACCGTTGTCAAAGACAATGTTGCCTGCTTGCGCGCTGGTTTGGCCTAGGTTCAAAACGGCCGAGCTCTTTACGTTCAAGGAGCCGCTGCCCGTTATACCGCCCGCCAAGGTGGTGGTGCCGGAATTGATATTTAACGTACCGTCGTTATAAATATCGTTTGCCACGCCGTTGGCAGTGTTGTCTGCAAAGGTATTATTGCCTTCCAAGTTCAAAACGGCTTGCGCCATATTGTAAATAGCACCGCCGTTTGTTGTAGCGGTATTCCCCGTGAAAGAGGAATCTTTGACCGTTATGGCGGCCGCCTGTTCGTTTTTACCTAATTCGCCGTGGTTATAAATAGCCCCGCCGTTGGCTGCTTCATTTTTATCAAAGGTGCTGTTGGCTACATAAACAGAACCCGCGGCATTGTTGCTGTTGTACAAGTAGTTGTCAATGGCTCCGCCCTCGGTGGCCGCTTTGTTGGCCGTGAAGGTGGTGTTGGTAATATCTAACGTGGCGTCTTTATTATTGCCATCCGCCGCGTTTCTAGAGGAAAGCGCCCCGCCGCGCGTAGCGGAAGTATTGCTTTCAAACGTGCTTCCGTCCACCCATACTTTTCCTATGGACCCCACAAACATCGCTCCGCCGCCGTCGGCTGTTTCGGTAGCTGTATTTCCCTTAAAGGTGGTATTTTTTACAGTTGTTTTGGACATGGCCGACAAGGCACCCGTGTCTTTGGCCGTATTGTTTTCAAAGAGGCTGTCCTCAATAGACAAAACCATGTTGGCGTTGGACGCTGTAAAGATGGCACCGCTCCATTCAGCAGAGTTGTTGATAAACTGGCTGTTTTTGACATTGGTTTCGCCATTGTGAACGAATAAGGCCCCGCCCAAAGAGGCAGAAGAGTTTCCGTCAAAGGTGGAGTCCGTAATGTTGGTAATGCCACCGGTAAGCGTTCCGTTTTCCAAGAGCGTGTTGATGTACATCGCACCGCCGTAATTGGTGGCTTGATTGGCTTTAAAGGTGCTGCCGGAAATGTCCAAATTCCCTGCGTTGTAAATGGCGCCACCGTTCTGGCTGGCTTTATTTCCTTCAAAAGTACTTTGCGCCAGAGTCAACGCGGCTTTGTTCCCGCCTTTGTCCGGGTTGCCACTGTTAAAAATGGCACCGCCGTCTTTTGCCTCGTTGTTTGTAAAGGAGGTATTGCTGATAGAGACGAAGCCCTCTTTCGTATCGCTGTTGTAGAAAGTGTTATAGAAGGCGCCGCCTTTTTCAGTGGCCTTGTTCCCCGTGAAGGATGAGCCGGTAATATCTAACGTAGCGGCCTTGTTGTTAGCGAGGGAGTATTCGCGGGTGGCCAGTGCTCCCCCGTTGATAGAGGAAGTATTGTCTTTGAAAGTATTTGCGCTCAAAGTGGTCAAGGATTCAGCTCCCAAGAACATCGCTCCGCCGCCCCCGGTTCCGCCTTCTACCGTATTGCCGGTAAAGGTAATGTTGGTTAAATCCGCTTTGGAAAATAAACCGACGGCCCCACCGCCTTCAGCGTTGCTAGCTTGGGCACTGTTGTTGGTAAAGGACACATTGTCCATTTGTAAGGTGTTCAACGGCAAGCCTTCATTGTGCAAGGTCAAATAAATGGCTCCAGCGCCAGCCTCGTCACCGGTTACTTTGTTCTGCGTAAAAGCCGCGTCCTTAATGACGGTGTTTCCTCTCAGAAACAGAGCTCCGCCGGCATTGGCTGTATTGTTGGTAAAAGAGCCGCCGTAGATATTTAATGAGGCTTGATAATCTTTGTTTTCAATAGCCCCACCTAAACCATACGTTTCAACCGGGATGCTATTTCCGGAGAAGTTTACATTGCTAGTAGTTAGGTCGCTCTCATTGAGAAAAACACCCCCGGTCTCGTTTTTATAATCCACATCGGACAGGGTGGTTTGTTCAGAGATGATCACCCGTTCGGCAAAAGCGGGCATACTATACGTAGCAAGTAGGCTGGTGCTTAACATAAGCGCCAGCGTTTTATGCAGGATAGGATTCATTTTTCCTCCTTGGACTAGGACTTGGCGGCGGTAAACGCCCCCAAGTTTGGTAAATTCATGGTAATACCCCTATGCTTTCATTTCCTACTTCAAGTGTGCGCTTGCATGAAAGCATGAATTTACGTAAAACACATTAGTAAGTTAATTATAACACAATTATAAACCCGTGGTCAATTATTTGGGCGGCTGCCGATAAGGGAAAATATTTTCCCGTTGGGAAATCCGTTGCAGGTAAAGGGGAAAAGCCGGGAGGCGTTCCAAGACGCCGTATTCCCGGGGCCGCAGCAGGGTCCAGTTTCTCCCGTCTGAGAATACCTCTTTGGCACGCAGCCCGCGCGGACGGACAGGGTAGGAAAGAGAACCGTACAAAATTTGCCGTTGCGTTTGCGCTTGCCCGATGAGCTCCGGCAAGGGGGGCGGCGGGGGCATTTGCCGAAAGGACAGACGGCGGTATCGCTCTAACACTGCCGTTTGAAAGGCGGCCGCGTCCTGCTTTTGCCAAGCGGCCGTCTCGGCAGGTAAAAGGGGCAAAAGGCCCTCGCACCCTGCGTAATATGCGGGGTCTTGGGCTACATGGTTTTGCATAAAGGCCACTTGAAGCGCGGTAGCGTGGACTTCATCAGCCATGGTAAGCGGCCACACAAAGCCGTGTGCGGCGGCAAAGGCATGGTCCTGCGCGTGGGCGTTTTCGTGTATCCACAGCGGAGCCAAACAACGGGCCAGCTGTTCTTCCGTGGCGGCAGGGCTTTGTTTGCGCCACTTTTTTAAGGCGGATTTAGAAAGATAGAAGCGTTGGGCGTTTGCGTCCCAGCGCGCCAACTGCCCGGGCGCCTTGGGGCGTTCTAAATGAAAAACGCAAGCCTCGTCTGCTGCCTCCACTTCCCGGGATAAGAACGGCGTCGCAGCCTGGAGAAAATCTTGCAGGGGGGCCGCCGCCGCTGGCGCAGGAAAAAGAGCCAGCACGCTTGCCGTTACAAGCGCCCGGATGCTTGTAGTTATAAAAGCACGGCGCCCTGTGGTTGCAAGCGCCCGGTTGCCTGCCGTTACTAAAGATTTCCACATACCCAAATTGTAGCAAAAGAAGAGGCTGCCAATGAAATGGGGAATAATGAAACAGGCCACGATGACACCAGAAGCGGTGAAACACAGGCCACGATGACACCAGAAGCAGTGAAACGGGTTTTGGAACGGACCGCGGGGGCCCGCATCGGGGCCCGGGTTATACAATGCCAACCCCGTAAATTGGACGTAAAAAATCCCGCCAAAAGTTAAGCGGGATTTAATATGGGGTGGTATATGGTATCCTCCTTGCCTACGCAATTTGTAGAGGAACGCGCCCAGCATTTGGCGGTGTTATCGCTTCTTTTGTTTGCGTCCGTCTTTGCGATTTTCTTTTCCCTTATCTTTTATATTTTGCATATGCGCGCATACAGCAACCGCCAATTATTTACCACGGCGTTTGTAGATAATTTGACGGGCGCCGATAACTTCAACCGTATGTGCGAAGTGTTCCCGCAAAAACTGGCTGAATTGCACGGGCAAGCGGCGTTAGTCATTTTTGACATTAATAAGTTTAAGGTCATTAACGATTTGCACGGTTACGAACGCGGCAACCAAGTGTTGCAGCGCATTGCACAGGTCCTGCGCGAAAATGTATCGCCCGAGGAGTGCTTCTGCCGTCTGTCAGCCGACAATTTTATCCTGCTGTTAAAATACACGGACCGCCGTTCCTTTTTGGCGCGGCTAAATACGCTCAATACGCAGTTGCGCCGCGATTGCACGGTGGAAGATTCTTGCCTGATGATTGATATTGCGTTTGGCGTGTATGAAATCAAGGAGGACATCCCCTTTTATATTATGTTGGACCGTGCGCATTTGGCGTTGGAAAAGGCCAAAAAAATGTCCTTTGACAAGTGCGAATTTTACGATGAAGCCGACCGCAACCGCATTGTGGCGGAAAAGCAAATTGAAAACACGATGGAAGCGGCCCTTAACCACGGGGATTTTGCCGTTTATTTACAGCCTAAGTGCGATTTTGCCACCGGGGAAATACGCGGGGCGGAAGCCTTGGTCCGCTGGAAGAGCGCAGGCGGAAAAATTGTCCGCCCGGATGATTTTATCCCGATTTTTGAGAAAAACGGTTTTATATTGCGCCTGGATATGTTTATCTTGGAAGAAGTGGCCCGCTTGCTGGCGGCGTGGAAGATTAAGGGCCTTAAACAGGTGCCGATAGCCGTCAATTTTTCCCGTTTGCACCTAAACGACTCCCGCTATATTCCCCAAATGTTGCGTTTGGTGAACAAATACGGCGTACCGCACGAACTGATAGAGGTGGAATTAACGGAGAGCGTGATTTTTAACAATTTGGACCACGCGCAAAACATCATCCGCCAACTGCACGGCAACGGCTTTTCCGTGGCGATGGATGATTTCGGTTCCGGGTATTCTTCCTTAAATGTGCTGAAAGAATTGCAGTTTGACAGCATTAAACTGGATAAGGAATTTTTGCGCGGTTTTGAGCATAACCCGCACGCCCAAAAAGTGATTGAAGGGGCGGTGGCGATGATTAAAACCTTGGATATTAAAATCGTGGCCGAAGGCGTAGAAACCCGCGAGCAGGCGGACTTTCTGCAAGACATCGGCTGTAACCTCGCGCAAGGCTACCTCTTTGCCAAACCCCTTACGGTTGCCGACTTTGAAAAACGCTTGAATAAATAACGGCTAACCTATCCGCATTTTGTTTTGTGCGCCGCTCTAAAAATCGGTAAGAGAACACCTTTTCCACCCGCGTTAAATTGCTATAATACAAATTGATGACGCCCGAAGAAAAAGCACGCCAGTTAATAGACGAAAAACTGCACGCCGCAGGCTGGATTATCCAAGACCGCAAAAACTTTGACCGTTTTGCGGGGCTTGGCGTGGCCTGCCGGGAATTTTTAATGCAAGACGGCACCGAGGCTTTTTAAGCCTGTACAGAAAATTTTCACTATGCTTTACACAACGATACTTTAAAGGTTCCAAATAGCACGAGTTCCCTTTCCATTGAGTTTGAAAAAATTGAAGTTGCATACCCTTCCTTATACATTTTTGTAATAGGATAGACAATGGCTCTTTGTTTTTTAAATATATCAAAGAAGTGTTACAATTCATACAAACTATGCAGTACCTTACTTTAAAACCAAGATCTAACAATATCATTAAATCTTGTAGTTGTCTCAGTGCCCGCTCTCCTTGATGAACTCCAAATTCCAGTTCTTTTCCTTCACTAATTAC
>CAVDMZ010000012.1:0-17535 GCA_963610115.1 Duodenibacillus sp. | reverse complement strand
CGCGGGTACGCACTCCAGCACGACACTAATGTGATAAACGGCGAAACGGCACAACAACGAAAGCGGTTGAGATCCCCGAACCCTGCGGGCCGCAACCTCGGGAATGACGCAAGGGGAGGATATTTACGCGGCTTTACACTGATTGAACTCTTGGTCGTTGTTCTTATCATTGGCATACTTTCCGCTATCGCGTTGCCGAAATACCGCGTGGCCGTAGCCCGAGCCCGCTACCAGCAATTGGTTCTGGCAGGGACTAGCCTATATCAGGCCATGCAGCTCTATTATTTGGCGAATGGCGAGTATCCCACAGATTTTCAGTCATTGGATATTCAACTGGCGGGTACTATAGTTGATGAAGAGAGTACGCATGGGACTGGCCAAACTTTGTTTGGGACGAACTTTAAGTGCACCTTGCGCAGTTATTATTTAGGCTCTTTGCAGTGTGGGGTCCCTTCTGGCAACTGGCAGGATATACCGGAATTTGGTTTATACCCGGGGAATGTTCGGATCTGCGAGGCTGGCGGCAGAACTTCGGTTGCTCAACAAGTTTGCCGTGCAGAAACAGGAAAGAGTTCAGCAACAACAGAAAACGGTAGTTTTTACTATTAATCTGTTTCCGCACTTGCGCTTGCCTTTTCCCTCTGCTTAAAATGATAAAATACACATAATAAGCGGAGGGATTTTTATGAGTAAGAAAGCAGTTGCCTTTTTGATTTTGCTGGCCTTGGCTGCGTTTGGCGTGTGGTGGTTTGCCAGCGCGCCGGCTACTGCCCCGCAAGGGCCGCGCCCCGGGGGAAAATTGCGCGTGGTCGCCTCAGGCTATGTGCCGTATAGTTTGGCCAAACAAATCGGCGGGGACCTCATAAATGTGCAAATGCTGGTGCCCCCGGGCACGGAGCCGCACCATTTTGAGCCGACCCCGGGGGCTATCATCGCCGTGAAAGAAGCGGATTTATTTGTATATACTTCCCCGGTCCTAGAGCCGTGGGCGCGCGACATTGTGGCCGGGTTGGACGGGGTGCGTCCGCTGGTGGCCGGCCCGGTGGAGGAGGGCCAAGACCCGCATGTGTGGATGACTCCGTACGGCGCGTTGGCTATGGCGCGGCGCGTGGAGGAGCGTTTGGCGGAGTTAGACCCGCCGCATGCGCCGCAATACCGCCAAAATTTAAAAACCTTTGAAAAAGAAATCGCCGCCCTGCACCGCGCTTTTCAAGACGGTTTAACGGATTGCAAAAGCCGTGCGGTGGTGCATGTAGGGCACTTGGCCTTTGGGGAATTGGCCCACGCGTATGATTTGGATTTGCGCTCGCTTTCTGGCGTTTCCCACCAGGGGGAGCACTCCGTCAAACGTCTGACCGAGTTGGTGCGCTTTATCCGCAAAGGGCAGGTGCGCGCGGTGTTTACGGAGGAGTTGGTCTCGCCGGAGCTGGCCCGCACGGTGGCGGAGGAAACCGGGGTACGGGTGCTGCCGCTTTATACGGTGGAGGAAGTGAGCAAGCGTGATTTTGAACAGGGCAAAACCTACCTAGATTATATGCGCCAAAATTTGAAAAATCTGCAAGAGGGGTTGCAATGTCAAGCATAGTATCGGCACGGGATTTGTGTTTTCAATATACCCGCACCCCGGTGCTGGAGCATATTTCTTTTGATGTGCAGGCAGGGGATTATGTAGGGATTATCGGCCCCAACGGCGGCGGAAAGACCACTCTGCTCAAACTGATTTTGGGGTTGGAAAAGGGCTTGGGCGAAATCCGGCTGTTCGGGCAAAAAATCAACCAATTTAAGCAGTGGCAAAAGATAGGCTATTTGGCGCAAAAGAGCCCGGTGTCGCAGACGCGTTTTCCCATTTCGGTGCAGGAGGTGGTGCTGATGGGGCTATGCTACGATGCCAAGCACAAGGAAGCCACCGATGAAAATTTAAAGCAGGTCCGCCGCGCCTTGGCCCAAACGCATACGCTGGATTTGGCAGATCGGATTTTTGCCAATTTGTCTGTGGGACAGCAACAGCGCGTTTTGCTTTCCCGTGCGCTGGTCAGCCGCCCGCAGTTGCTGATTTTGGATGAACCTTCCGCCGCGTTGGACGCGGGGAGCCGCGGGATGTTTTTTGATCTGCTGGGCGAACTCAACACCCGCCACGGCGTCACCCTTTTGCTCATCACACATGACACGGGCGAAGTGGGCAAGTATATTTCCAAGTTTATGTACATAGACAGAGAGCTGGTTTTTTTTGGCGACAAGCAGGCCTTTTGCCATTCCCAAAAAGTGGCCGAAAAATTAGGCCCTTTTGCCCAGCACACCATTGACCATTTGCACAATCATGGGCATTGTCCGCTGGGTTGCTCTTGTGATGAGCTGCACGGCGGCGCGGGGCACGCGGCCCAACACGGGGCAGAGGCACAGCATGATTAGCGAATTTCTTTCCTACGGGTTTGTGCAGCGCGGGTTGCTGGCCGGGTCTTTGGTGGCGGTTCTTTGCGCTCTGTTGGGGGTGTTTTTGGTGTTAAAACGGCTCTCGCTCATCGGCGACGGGCTTAGCCATGTGTGTTTGACCGGGGTGGCGCTGGGGCTCTTGACGCAGACCAGCCCGCTGTATATGTCGGTGCCGGTGGTGCTGGCGGCTTCGCTGGGGATTTTAAAGATGATGGACAAGGTCAAAATCTATGGGGATGCCGCCATCGGCATCGTCAGTGCGGCGGGTTTGGCCGCCGGGATTTTACTTACCGCTTTGGCGGGGGGATTTAACGCCGATTTGTTCGGCTTTCTCTTTGGCAGTATTTTGACCGTCGGCCGGGCCGAGGTGCTGGGGTGTGCGGTACTGCTGGCAGCGTTGGGGTTGTTCTTGCTGTTTTATTACCGCGATTTGTTGGCCGCCAGTTTTGACGAGGCCTTTGCGCGCACGCGCGGCGTCGCGGTCAAGCGGCTGCAGGCGGTGCTGGTGGTGTTTACTTCGCTGGCGGTGGTGCTGGCGTTTAAAGTGGTGGGGATTTTTCTTATTTCTGCGCTGATTATCGTGCCCCCGGTGGCGGCGCTGTTGTTGGCGCGCACCTTTAAGCAAGTGCTCTGCTGGGCCTGCGGGCTCTCGCTACTCAGCGTGTGGAGCGGGGTGTATTTGTCCTTTGTGTTTAATATCCCTTCAGGCGCGACGATTATTTTAGTCAATTTGCTGTTGCTGGCGGCGGCCTTTGGCGTGTCCCGCTGGGGCCGCAGATATAAAAAAGAGGGAAAAAATGCGGATTAAAAAAACGGATCTGCCCCTTGTTTTGGCGGAGCTAAAGAAACTTTATCCCAAGGTCATTATTCCTCTGCACCACAAGAATGCGTGGCAGCTGCTGATGGCGGTTATCTTGTCGGCCCAATGCACGGACGCGCGGGTCAACCAAATTACGCCGCATTTATTTAAAAAATATCCCACGCCGCAAAAGCTGGCCGCGGCGGAACTGGCCGATGTGGAAAAAATCATTCATTCTGCCGGATTTTATCACAGCAAGGCCTTGTCCTTGGTAGAGAGTTCGCGCCGCATTTGTGAGGTGTACGGCGGGCAGGTGCCGCAGAGCATGCAGGAACTTTTGACCCTGCGCGGCGTGGCACGCAAAACGGCCAATGTGATTTTAGGCGACTATTTTGGTACGCCCGAGGGCGTGGTGGTGGACACGCATGTCAAACGGCTTTCCTTCCGGCTGGGGTTCACCCGGCAGACCGACCCGGTCAAAATTGAACGGGATTTAATGAAAATTATCCCGCATGACCAATGGCAATGGATCGGTATTGCGCTGATTTTGCACGGGCGCAGCTTGTGCCCGGCGCGCAAACCGCTGTGTGAAAAATGCCCGCTTTGCCCGTGGTGTCCTAAAAATGGCGTAAAGTAGGAAAATTCCGCTTCGTTTTTATTCTTCTGCCACTGCTTTCTAGTAGGGGTTGTTGCCTTTATTCAATAAACAACGGGGAAAATGGAAGGTGCTGAGCAAAAACACCTCAGCACGACACTAATTTATATAACGGACTTATCCTGCCTGCGCGGGCACACGCTCCCGCATAACCTTAATTTTGTTTTTTCCTTTTTGTCGTCGTGGAAGTGGGCTCCCCTTTTTAAAACACTTGCCTAATGTTTTTTTTTTGGTAAATTTTGATTGTAGGGAAAATTTACCAAAAAAGGAAGGCAAGTATGAAAAACCGTTTTACGGGCCGTTTAGGCGGCTTATTTAGTGCCGTCATCCCCGAATGCTTCTATCGGGGATCTCAGCCTCTTAAAAACACGACGAGATTCCCGATTACGACCTTCGGGAATGACGTAGCGAGAGAATATTTAAGCGGCTTTACGCTGATTGAACTTTTGGTCGTGGTCCTCATTATCGGCATACTGGCCGCTATTGCCCTGCCGCAGTATGAGCAAGCGGTGCTTAAAAGCCGTTTCGCTACCTTGCAACCCATTGTGCGTGCCTTAGCTGACGTCGAAGAGCTGTATTATCTGGAGAATGGCCAATACACCCCCCGTTTTTCTGATTTGTCTATTGCCCCACCAGCTGGGGGTGTTGTGTCGGTAGCTGATGACGGCTCAGAACGCATTGATTATCCTCAGGGATTTTATTGTCGTTTGTATGAGCCTGCAAACAGTGTGTATTGTCACGGTATAACTTGGGGCTATTATCGCATTATGCTACAGCATGCGTCCAAACCTGGCCAGCAGTGTCTAGTGTCCTACAATAATGAAAAAATGAGAAAATTGTGCCGCTCTTTCGGTGGAGAAAAACTTTCGGTGAACGGCGAATTTGAAGTTTGGAGCATGCCTTAGTTTTTCCGTGAAAAAGCCCCGGCGTAGCACCGGGGCGGTATTTTGTCATGCTGCAAAATAAACTTATTTATCTTTTCCGCAGCATTTTTTATATTTCTTGCCGCTGCCGCAGGGGCAGGGGTCATTGCGGCCGATTTTTGGGCCTTCGTGCACGACGGTTTCCACCTTTTGCACCGGGCCGCCCGGCTGTCCGGCCTTTAGCTCGGCCTCGTGCTCTTTCATCCACTTCTTCATTTGGCGGATGCTTTGAAAGTCTACGCCGTCTTTCTCCATGCGTTTGGCAACGTCTATAAAACGCTGTTTGATTTGCGGGTCTTTGAGCTTGTTTTTCATGATAGCCGGCAAGGCGTCAATCTCGCGCTCAATGCGCTGTTCAATGCCTTCCTTTTCAGCCTTGGCGGCGCCTTGGCCGGATGCGGCGCTTTGCGGTTTGGTCTTTTTCTTAAACGGATTCCACATACTAATACGGCTCCTTAAATGAATTAGTGCAGCAGTTGCTCCACAAAATTTTTGATGATTTCGGCCTTTTCAAAATAATGTTTGCTGCGCGGAATCACCAGGCGGTTGGGGTGTTTCTCCCAAATTTTTAAAATTTTATCGTCAATTTCAAAGGCCTGCTCCATGGTCTCGGTGCGGACATTGGTGGCCTGATAGTAGTCCTTTTCCGGCGGAGGGGACAAGTGGATGACGCCGTCATAGCGGGCCAGCTCGGCCTGCAGCGTAGAACCCATGGCCTCAAAGAAATCCTCCGGGCCCTTGGGCCAATACACCGCCCCGTCAATGGAGCCGCGGTCGCACACGATCAGTTTGGCCTCTGAGGTGGCCTCGGCCAAGTGCTCCAACTGATGCACCGTGTAAAAGATAATGCGCTGGGCATGTTCAATGTGTATGGGGCTGTTGTCCGTGCGCGGAAAACCGCCGCTGTAAATCAGCGTGGCGGCCTCTTGTACCAAGGCGATTTGGTTGCCGAAGGTTTCCTTTAAGATGGACAGCGCCGTGGTCTTGCCGCCGCTGGGGCCGCCCGTTAAAACGATTTTCTTTTTCGTCATTTTTCTTTCTCCTGGGGAATGAGCGTTTCAATAAAATCCTTGATGATGCCGGCCTTTTGGAAGAAATGGTCCATAGAGGGCAACACCATGCGGTTGGGGTGCTTTTCCCAAATTTTTAAAATCTTGCGGTCAATGCGCGAAGCCTCCTCCAAACTCTCCGTGCGTACGCGCGTAGATTGGTAAAACTCCGGCTTGAGCGGGGGGGACAAATGAATAACGGCGTCGTAGCGGGCGACTTCCGCTTCCAGCGTGGTGCCCATGGAGGCAAAGAAATCCTCTACCCCTTCGGGCCAATACACCGCTGCGTCCACGGTGCCGCGGTCGCAGACGATGAGGTCCGCCTTGGAGGTTTTTTCGGCCAAATCCTCCAGCTGTTGCGTAGTGTAAAAAATAATGCGCTGTGCGGCATGCACATGTTCGCGGCTGCCGTCTTGGCGGGGGAAGCCGCCGCTAAAGATCATGGTGGCCGCCTCGGGCACGATTTCTATGCGCGCGCCAAAGGTTTCTTTTAGCACCGACAGGGCGGTGGTTTTGCCGCCGTTGGGGCCGCCTGTAATGGCAATTTTTTTCATTTCTGCTCCTCCGCCGTTTCGGCGGCCGGGGCCTGCGCCTGTTGTGCTTGGGCGCGGGCCTCATTTAAGGCCTTGAGATAGAGCATTTTGAGCTCTTCAAAGTCCTTGCGCTGTTCCTTGGGTATAGAACGCAGCGCGGAGTTGCGGTTCTTCATCTTTAAAAAGTCTACAAATTTATTGCCTTCTTTGATACGAAAATCTAAATGCGGTCCGGTGGACAACCCCGTACTGCCGACGTAGGCAATGGTGTCGCCCTGTTTGACCTTGGCCCCCTTTTTGGTTTTGCCCGCGTAACGGTAAAGGTGCCCGTAGGAGGTAACATACTGGTTGGCGTGGCGGATTTCCACATAATTGCCAAAGCCGCCCTTTCGCCCCACAAAGGTAACTACCCCGTCGGCCACCGCCTGCACCGGGGTGCCGGTGGGTGCAGCATAGTCAATGCCCAAATGCGGCCGCCGGATGCGCAAAATGGGGTGCATCCGTTTGGGGTTAAAGCGCGAAGTAATGCGTACCCCGCGAAAGCTGATAGGCGATTTTAAAAACATTTTTTTGCTGATTTTGCCCGACTCGTCAAAAAATTCATCATTATAATAAAAGGCATAGTTTTCGCCCGTTATTTGGCCCTTGTACAGCGCCGCCACCAAGTCTTGCCCGGTGACGGTGCCGTCTTGGGTGTAGTGTTCCTCCCATACGGCGGCAAATTCATCGCCGTTGCGGGTTTCGGTGTTAAAGTCTATATTCCAGGAAAAAGCGTCGGTCAAATCCACAATCAGCGGCACAGTAACGCCGTCTTGCAGCATGGAGTTAAACAGCGAGCCTTCTATCTTGCCCGCCATACTGCGGACGCGGGTTTGGATTTGCACATCAGAGACTCCGGCCACCAGCTGTCCGCCCGCATCGGCCACGAAATAACGGCGCAGCCCTTGACTCAGCAGCAGCATGGCAAAGCGTCCGTCAGTGGTGGTGGAAATGGAATAGGTGTCTTGGTTTCGCAATTTGCGGGTGTCGGCCACGGAGTTGAGTTTGTCCACAATGGCAGAAACTTGGCGGTTGTCCAGCCCCGCCTCTTGCAAGGCCACATAAATGGGCTTTTGTTTAATGGTAAACTGACGGACCGAGATTTCCTTTTCGCGCGAATTGATGAGTTCCTGTTGGTTTTTATCGCGCGTAATGGTAATAGCCAGCCCGGTGGAAAGCACAATGACCGCCAGCGTTAACACATAAAAAAGCAAATCGTGGTAGCGGCGGTAATGGCGGTGAAACAAGGCAATGAGTTTCTGGTACATGGGCGCGCAAAAGGGCGGCCGGGGGGGGATCCGGCCGCCGGCTGGTTTAGATTATTTTTGGTCCTTTAGGAAGGAGCACAGCGCAATGGCGTTGAGCTTGACCTTGGGGTCATCGGCGCGCGAAGGCAAGATGACCGGGATGGTCGGCCCCACCAAAATGGCGGCCGCTTCCATGTGATCGCCAAAGAAGGCCAAGGCCTTGTAAAGCGGATTGGCCGCGTCCAAGTCCGGCAGCATCAAGATATCGGCGTCTCCGGCCACTTGCTTGCCGGCAATGCCTTTTTCGGCGGCCTTTTGGGCGGAGAGGGAAATGTACATATCATAGGGCCCTTCCACCACACACCCCGTGATTTTCCCTTCGGCGTTCATTTGCGCCAAGGCAGCCGCGTCCACCGTGCTGGGGATTTTTTCATTTACCTTTTCCACCGGGCACACGCAGGACACCTTCGGCGTTTCCAACCCCAGCTTGTGCATGGTGTTGACGGCGTTTTGGATGATTTTGGCCTTTTGCTCCAAGCTCGGTGCGATGACCACGGCCGAATCGGTTACGGCAAAGGGCTTTTTGTATTTGGGCGTACTAAACAGCACAAAGTGAGACAGCAGCGCTCCGGGCGGGACCAAATGGGCTTCTTTATTCAAAATGGCCCGCATATAATACTTGGTGTCCACCAACCCCTTAATCAAAAAGTCGCCTTTTCCGGCTACAATTTGGTCCACGGCCAGTTTGCACATGGTGGGAACGTCTTCGCAATCAATAAATTCAAACTTGTCTTCCTTTAACCCCGCCGCGCGGACCATTTCTTTTACTTGGGCCAGCGGGCCGATTAAAATCCCGTGGGAAATCAAACCGTTGTCGTCGGCCATTTTGATGGCTTGCAGGGCCTCGGCATTGTTGGCCCCGGGCACCACCACGCGGTTGGATTTGCCCTTGACCTGTTGGATGAGTTCTTCAAAACTCTTAAATTTCATATTTTCTTTCTCCTTATGAATAATGTTTTACTATAGAGGGGTTTTCTAAAGCGCGCCGCGCTGCATCGCGCAAGGCGTCTTTTTCTTCACTGCCGGGGAAGACATAAATCGGGGCAATCCACCCCACCTGCCCGGCAATTTGGTGCGGGATGTACTTGCTGTACATCAGCCCGCCCGTTAAAGCGATAAAATCTACCTTTCCTTTCAATACCACCGCCATGGCGCCGATTTCTTTGGCCATTTGGTAAATCATGGCGTCTAGGGCCTCTTTGGCCTGCGGGCGCGTGCAACAGATGAGTGAGCCGGGGCGTTTTTTGCCGGTGTGGATAAACTCCTCCAGCTCTTTGGCGTCATAAGTGCCCGTGTAGGCCGTCAGCCCGCCTTTGCCGCGCATTTTTAAGCGGATTTCTTTTTGGGTATATTTTCCCGAAAAGCACATAGCCACCAATCCGGCGCATGGTACGCTGCCGCTGCGTTGGGGGGTCATGGGGCCCTCGCCCTCATAGCCGTTGCTGACGTCAATCACCTTCCCCCTGCCGTGGGCCCCGACAGAAATCCCGCCCCCGCCGTGGCATACAATGCAGTTGACTTGTTCGTATTTGTGGCCTTGTTTTTCGGCAATCAGGCGCGCGACGCGTTTTTGGCTCAGTGCATGGAAAATGGAAATGCGCGGATTATCCGGCATGCCGCTGTAGCGGGCCAGCGGCTGTAATTCATCAATGACCACCGGGTTGGCGATAAAGCTGGGGCACTTGGCGTATTGGGCAATTTCCCGCGCCAAAATGCCGCCTAAATTGCAGGCGTGAATGCCGCCGTACCGCCCGGTTTCCAAGTCCGAAACCATTTGGTCATTGACTTCGTACACGCCCCCTTCCACCGAGCGGATGAACCCGCCCCGGCCGATGACGGCGTCAATTTCTTTGAGGGGGACCTGGTGGTCAATAAGGTAATCTAAAATGATTTTTTTGCGCAGCGGCAGCTGTTCGGTTACATTTTTTCCGTCGTAGGGCTCTAAATCGGTTTGGGAGTAACGTACCGTCACTTCAAAGACGGGGGTCTTCCCCCGATAATAACCAATATCGTCGGAGGTAGAACCTGGATTGATGACCAAAATGTTCGGTTGCATAGGATTGGCCGTGCGCTTTTGTTTCTTATATTTTAACATTTTACGGGCCCGTGCGCCGGCTAGCCCCAGGGCGCGGGATTTCTTTTTTATTTTAACAAATAAACCGGCCGGATCCACGGGTAGTTTCATTGGAAGTGCTCCTCTATCTTTTTCCGGGCGTGTTCGGCCACGGTTTTGATAAAAAACAAATCATTTTTAGACAAACGGCTTTTGTGCAATAAACCGCGCAGTAAAGCCTTGCGCTGCCCGGTGCTGTAATCGGTTTTGATTTGTACGGCTTGCAGCAAGGCCTCCAGCTCTTGCAGTACCCGCTCGGTTTGGGCAAAGCTAGCCCCGTCTGCCGTTGGCTTCCGCACGGGGGCGTGGGTGCGGGCCAGCTCATAACAGGTCAAAATGACCGCTTGGGCCAAATTGACCGAAGGCTGTTTGGCGGTGGTGGGAATATGCAAGACGGCTTGGCACAAGGCGATGTCTGCATTGCAAAGGCCCGTTTTTTCATTGCCAAAAACCAGGGCCGTCCGCCCTGCGGGCTGGTGCTGCAGCCACCGCGGCAAATGGGGCAGGGCGATGAGCTCTTGGTCCAGCTTACGGTTTTTCAAGGCGGTGGTGGCCAAGGTCCGCGTGCAGTCGGCCAAGGCCTCGGGCAGGGTAGCAAATAAGGAAGCGTTTTGCAAAATATCGTGCGCGCCGACCGCGCTGACGGCGCTCTGCCAAGTAGGCTCGTACGGGTCCACCACGCGCAAGGAGTTCAAGCCAAAATTGGCCATGGCCCGCGCCGCGGCCCCGATATTGTTGGGGTCGCGCGGCCGGACGAGTACAATGACAAAGTTGCGTTTCATCGGGCCAAGGCGTCCGCCACCGCTTCACTGACCGTCGGGTGTGGCAGGACCACATTTTTCAGTTGCTGCACGGTCATTTGTGCGGCCAAGGCCACGCTAAACAGGGAAATAATTTCTGAGGCTTGCGGGGCGGCCAAGGTGGCTCCGAGCAGTTTGCCGGAGGCTTTTTCGCTGAGTATTTCCACAAAGCCTTCCGCGCATTCTTGGGTTAAGGCCCGCCCGTTGGCGGCCATGAAGGCCTTGTGTGCCTTGACTTCCAGCCCGCGTGCGGCGGCCTGTTCCCGCGTCATCCCCACACTGGCAATTTCGGGTGAGGTGTACACGGCGCTGGGGATGAGGTCATTGTCATACGTTAGCGGCTGCCCGCACATATTGTGTGCGGCCACCACGCCTTGGCGGCTGGCGGCGTGGGCTAACAGCGTCAGCCCGGTAACATCCCCCGCGGCATAAATCGTAGGGGAGACTTGCAGGGTATGGGGATGAACTCCCTCTAATCCCTTGCGGTTTCCCTTCAGGCCGGCCTTTTCCAGATGCAACGCCGACAAATCACACTGACGGCCGATAGCCACTAAGATATCGTCCGTTTCCAGTGTCGTGCCGCCGTCTAAGGTTAATACTTTTTTGCTGCCTTGCACTTGGGCGTCGGTTACTTTTTGGCCCAGCAATAAACGGACGCCGCGTTTTTGCAGTTGTCCGGCCAAGAGACGGCTGACCGCCTCTGGCAGGGTGGGCAGTAAACGGGGCTGCATTTCCACCAGCGTGATTTTTACGCCCAAGGCGCTGAGCAGGGTGGCAAACTCACATCCGATGGCTCCCCCGCCGATGAGGACCATTTCCTTGGGCAGTTGCGGCAGGGAAAAAATGGTGCTGTTGTCGTGGATATGCGCGCGGATTTTGTCAAACGGAGGGGGGACAAAGGCGGTGCTTCCGGTGGCAATCAAGGCATAATCAAAGGGCAAGGTTAGTTCTTCTCCGGCCCGGTCCACCCGCAGGGTGCGGCTGTCTATAAAAGAGGCCGTGCCCTGATAATAGGTTACTTTGGCTTGCCGGAAAAGCATTTCAATCCCTGCGGTTAATTTACGGGTTACTTCCTGTTGGCGTTGCTGGATTTTGGGCCAGGAGATTTCCTTTAAAATGGCTTGGGCGTGCGCCGTGGCTTCGGGTGTACACAAGGTGTCTATCTTGCGTACGGCGTCTAAACGGTGGGCCGCGTCTAATAAAGACTTGGACGGGATACATCCGCAGTGCAGGCAAACGCCGCCGGGCAAGCGCGGGTCTATGACGCTGACCTGTGCCCCCAACCGCGCCGCCGTCAAGGCCGCGGGATATCCCGCCGGGCCGGCTCCGATAATCGCTATTTTCAAAGGCATAGAAAGTTCCTCCCCCCAATCATTTTGGGTGCTTTCTTGTATTCTAGCATTAAAAACCCGTTGGAAAAAACATATAATTAAATTATGACCGGAAAACAAACCCCTTCTTACAACGGACACCGCGAGCGCATTCGTGCAAAATTTGCAGAGGGCGGTTTGGACCATTTTTTAGATCATGAAACCTTGGAATTATTGCTGACCTATTGTATCGCCCGGCGCGACACCAAACCGACGGCATGGGCCCTGATTAAAAAGTTTGGTTCTTTATCTGCCGTGCTGGATGCGCCGGCAGAGCAACTGCAAACGGTTCCGGGTGTTGGCCCGCAAAGCGCGCAATTTTTAAAACTCATCCGCGCCGTGTTTAAAAAATATTCTTTAGAGGAGGTCAAGGCCAAGGTAACCGTCCGCTCTCCCGAGCAGGTCCTGTCGTATTGCAAGGCCTCTTTGTCGGGCAGCAGCGAGGAATGTTTGGAGCTGATTTATTTGTCGGTGCGCAACACCATTATCGGGGCGGAAATTATTTCTGTGGGCGGGCTGGACCGCGTGAGTGTGTCGCCGCGCAGAATTGTGGAGCATACCTTGGCCGCCAAGGCGGCCGCCGTCATTATGGTGCATAATCATCCGTCCGGCGACCCGACCCCGTCGGCAGAAGACATCGCGCTGACGAAAGAAATTACCCGCGCCGCCGCCCTGTTGGGCATTACCGTGCACGACCACATTATCATCGGCAAGGGCAAACATTACAGCTTAAAAGCCAACGGAGAAATTGCATGAATTTGCTAAAGGAAGTGCTTAAACACCAAGTTTATCCCGCCATGGGCTGTACGGAGCCGGTGTCGGTGGCCTTGTGCGCGGCCTATGCGGCAAAGGAATTATCCGCCCCGGTGCAAAGCGCCCTCTTGCGCTTGGACCCGGGCACTTATAAAAACGGCTGCGGGGTGCGTATCCCCAATACGGTCGGGGAAAAGGGCAATTTGTTGGCGGCGGCGTTGGGCCTGCTGATTGCGCGGCCGCAGCTGCAAATGGAAATTTTAAGCGGGGCCGATGAAGAAAAATTAGCCCAAGCCAAGCGGCTGGTGGCGGCCAAAAAGGTGCGGCTGGAGGTGGCCCCGGAGGAACACGGTTTTTATATAGAGGCCCGGGTGAAAGACGAAGCAGGGCAGGAGGCGGTGTGTATCCTTTCCGGCAGCCATACCGAGGTGGCCTATTTGGCTTGCGGCGGCCGGGTTTTGTGCGACGCCCGCAAACCCGGGGAAAGCCGCTGCACCGCCTTTAAGGAGAGGCTCAAGCAAGCCTCTTTGGCAGATTTAGCCGCTTGCGCCGCCCGGGCCGATGCGCAAGATTTGGCCTATATCAAAAAAGGGGTGGAGATGAACTTGGCCGCCGCCGCGTCCGGGCAAAGCTTGCAAAAGGTAGGGTTTTATATTAAGGAATTGGTGCGCAAAAAGCTGTTACAGCTGGATTTGATTTCTTCCACCAAAATTTTGACCGCCTGTGCGGCCGATGCGCGCATGGACGGGCAGAGCGTGGCGGTAATGAGCAGCGGAGAATCGGGCAATCAGGGCGTGGTAACCATTCTAGTGCCGTGGAAGGTCGGAAAGGAAATGGGCGTACCGGAGGAAACGGTTTTGCGCAGTATTGCGCTTTCGCACTTGTTAAACGGTTATGTGAAGGTATTTACGGGGGAACTGGCCCCCATTTGCGGCTGTGCCATTGCCGCCGGGGTGGGCGCCGCCGCGGCGATTGTCTATCAGCAACGCGGGGCGGATGTAGCTGCGATGACCCTGGCCATTAATAACATTATCAGCGATATCGGCGGTATGCTTTGCGACGGAGCCAAAAGCGGTTGTGCGCTCAAGGTGGTCAGCTCCACCGATGCGGCTATCCGCGCGGCCTTTATGGCCATGAACGATTACGGTATTACGGACGTGGAAGGTTTTGTGGGCAAAACAGCCGAGCAAACCATTCAAAATTTGGGGAATATTTCCACCATTGGTATGAGCGCGGTGGATCCGATGATTGTAGGCATTATGCAGGAAAAGAATAAGTAAAACTGTTTCTCTCCAGGGCCTTTTTTCAAGAAGAGATAATATATTCACTTCTCCCATAAAAAAGCCCCCGCGGTTTGGCGGGGGCTTTTGGTGTCAAATAAAACTAATTTTTGGCGGGTACGTGTTTGTACTGAAAGATAAACGCAAACGCAATAGCCACCGCCAAGGAAAACCCGGCAAAGATAAACCAAGAGTGGCTCCAGCCCGTCATAATATGGTGGGAAACATCCGCCGGATACACCTGTCCCTCGGCCAAAAAGCCATAGGCGTTGCTGTGTACATACACCAGCTTGTTGATGACCCACTGGGCCCCCAAGGTGCCGATCATCGCGCCAAAGCCGTTGGTCATCAGCATAAATACGCCCTGGGCGCTGGAGCGGATGGCCGGGTCGGTTTCTTGGTCCACATACAAGGAGCCCGACACGTTAAAGAAGTCAAACGCCACCCCATATACAATCATAGACGCTACCAACAGCACAATGCCTGTGGCCGTGGACGGATTGCCCAAGCCAAAAAACCCAAAGCGCAGCACCCAGGCAAACATACTGATGAGCATGACCTTTTTGATTCCGAAGCGCTTTAAGAAAAACGGAATGAGCAAAATGCACAGCGTTTCCGACATTTGCGAAAGCGAAATCAACGCATTGGCGTTTTGCGCGCCCCAAGAGCCGGCAAAGCCCGCCAAGTGGTTAAACCCGGTAATAAACGGGTTGGCATAGGCGTTGGTAATCTGCAACGACATCCCCAGCAGCATAGAGAAAATAAAGAAAATAGCCATCTTCTTTTCTTTAAACAAAGCAAAGGCCTTTAGGCCCAGGGCTTCGGCTAAAGATTTGGCTTTTTCGGTGCAGGTGGGGCACTGCGGCAAAGAGAAGCAATACACGCCCAACAACACGCCCAACACGGCCGAGAAGTACCATTGGGCAAAGGTGGTTTGAAAGCCGGTAAAATTGGTGGTCAGCATCGCGCAGATGAAACCGACCGTGCCGAACACGCGGATCGGCGGGAAAGAAGTAACGGTGTCAAAACCGCCTTGGCGCAAGGCCGTGTAAGCCACGGAGTTAGACAGTGCAATCGTGGGCATATAAAAGGCCACGCTCAGCGAGTACATGGTAAAGACCGCGGCAAAGCTGACTTGCGGCAACGAGCCGAAATACGCCGCCCCGGCCATACATGCTGCCGCCACCAAGTGGCACAAGCCCAGCAACTTTTGGGCGGGGACCCAGCGATCTGCTACGATGCCGATGATTGCCGGCATAAACAGCGACACAAAGCCTTGCATCGCATAAAACCAACCGATATTTTCAGCCAGCCCGGCCCCGGCCAGGAAGGTGCCCATAGATGTCAGGTACGCACCCCAGACGGCGAACTGGAGGAAATTCATTGCTGTCAGACGGATTTTGATGTTCATAAGCGTTTAGGCCGGAGGGAGAATCCCCGGCGTGTATGCCTCCATGGAATAGACGGCCGGAAACCGCCTGCGCGGCACCCGCCGATAAAGCCATTGTACAAAAAATATATAATATGTGTAACATACATAGGCCCCGGCCGGGGCCGGGAGGGTGTTTTATGGCCGATTATAGTTTTGACGTGGTCAGCAAGGTGGATTTAAATGTCATCCGCGAGGCGGTAAACGCCGCCGGCAAGGAAATTGCCAACCGCTATGATTTTAAGGGAACGAACTCCACCCTGGAGCTCAATGAAAAAGACAATGAACTCAAACTGACCTCTGCCGATGAGTATAAAGTGGCTGCTTTGCGCGATGTGCTTTTCACGCGTCTGGCTAAACGCGGGGTCGCGCTAAAAAATTTGACGCAAGGCAAGGTGGAGTCCGCCTTGGGCGGCCAAGCCAAGCAAATTGTCAAAATCCAGCAGGGGATCCCGTCTGATAAAGCCAAGGAAATTTCCAAATACATCAAGGACGCCAAACTCAAGGTGGCCGCTTCCATTCAGGGCGATCAGCTGCGGGTGTCCTCCAAGTCTAAGGATGAATTGCAGGCTACCATGGGCAAACTGGGCGAAAAAGATTTTGGGTTGGATTTGCAGTTTACCAATTACAGATAGGAGCGTACATGAAGAAAATAGGTTTATTTTTGATTTTGTGCTTGTGCGGCGGGGCGGCTTTTTCCGCGCAAAACGCCGAACTGGCTTTCTTGCAGCGCATGGGGCTGGAAAAGGCGGAGAACGCCCGGCAGGACCGCGCCTTTGCCGCTGCCTTGGCACGTCAAGCCGGGGCTTGGGCGGCGGCCCACCCGCAGGACCCGCAGGCCAAGACGGCCCTGTTATTGCAGGCGGAAAATTATATGCGCGCGCAGGAGGAACCCCGCGCCTTGGTGGCTTTGTATCAGGTACATTTTTTCTTTCCCTCGCAGAGCGATGCCGCCCTGCTTTCCTCCAATATAGAAAAAGCCATGGAGGAGTTCAACCGCAAGCAAAAGGCCCAGGCGTTAAAGCTGCTCGCTATGCCCAGCGAGGGCACCACGCGCGCCGAGCAGTACAGAGAGCTGTTGCAGGCTTTGGTTAAAAGCAATTTGCAAAAAATCGCCGAGCCGGTCAATGAATTGTTTGAGGCGTATTTCGCCGCCTATCCGCAGGACAGCGCCAACGATAAAATGACCCTGCTGTATGGGGATTGGCTGCGTCAAAACGGCAATTATTACGCCGCACTGGTGCAATATAAAAAAGTCAGCGAACTTTTCCCGGATACGCCGTACAAGGCGGCCAGTTTGCGTATGACGGCCGACGTATATGCCGGAGATTTGAAGCAGTACGAAGTGGCGGTGGCCCTGTATAACCGGGTGCTTAAGGAATATCCCAATTCCAACGAACGTGGCGTGGTGTACAAACACTTGGCCGTTATGGAAGAAAACCGCAAGGATTATGACGCCGCCCTGGCCTATTACGAAAAAGCCATTTCAGATTTAGGCGCACAGCCGGCCGCCTATGAGGCGTGGCGCGGCAAGGCTGAGGTGTTGGCCAAGACCAAACAATACCGAGCGGCGTATGACACTTTGCTTAAAACCGCCGAAGAATTTTCTGCCGATGAGAACAAATATGTTTCCAGTTTGACGGCGGCGGCGGAATTGGCCGAGCGGCGCTTGAAGGACTTGCCTTTACAGAGCGCGGCCTTGGAAAAAATCCGCTTGAACTTCCCCCAAACGCACCAAGCGCCGGAAATCTTGTATGCCTTGGGCTACAGCTATGAAAAGCAGAACAAACCCGCCGTGGCGGCGCAGACCTACAAACAGCTGATTATCCATTATCCCACCGACCGCTACGCCGACCGCGCACAAAGCCGGTTGGGCCGGTTGGAAAAATAAGTACCGCCGGAAATTTTGCAAAACCGCGCTTTCGGGCGCGGTTTTTTATGCCGTCATTGACGAGGGGGGCGTGGCCCGTAGGGGTGGTGTGCAGCGTGCGGCAAGCCCAGCCCAGCCCACCCCACCCCCACCCATGCCGTCATTCCCGCACTGGTGGCCTGCAA
>CAVDMZ010000011.1:0-17608 GCA_963610115.1 Duodenibacillus sp. | reverse complement strand
TCGTGGAAGTTGGCTCCCTGTTTTAAAACACTTGCCTTTCGTTTTTTTTTGGTAAATTTTAATTGTAAGTAAAATTTACCAAAAAAGGAAGGCAAACATGAAAAACCGTTCTACGGGCCGTTTAGACGGCTTTACATTGATTGAATTATTAGTTGTTGTCCTCATCATCGGTATCTTGGCCGCAGTGGCTTTGCCGCAATACCGCATTGCGGTGGCCAAGAGCCGTTTGGCTGCGCTGATTCCCAATGTGCGCGCTTTGAAGGACGGATTGGAACTGTACCGTTTGGCCAATGGCGCCTATCCGCCGGACCCGTCGTATGATGTCGGGTTTGATATTGAGATAGGGGCCGGCTGCCACGGGGCGGACGGCGTGGAATGGATCACTTGCCCCAACGGGGTGTTTTATGACCGACTGGACTATGGTGAGCCCACCGTCTCCGGGATAGATACCCGGGTGCATTTGGGCTATTTAATGTATTTGGAGCACTCCGATTATCCCAATGAAATCCGCTGTCTGGCCACCGCAACGGACACCACCGCCAATCAAGTGTGTAAGAGTTTGGGTGGGGTGTTGACTTCAGAGGAATTCCGTGGGGTCAGTGTCCGGTTGGGTGCGATACAGGTATACCGGTTGCCCTAATTTAGGGTCACTTCTAAAATTTACCGGGCGCGTTGGGCGGCAAACAAAATGGCGGCAATCATGCTGGCCGGGTCGGCTTTATTTTTTCCGACGATATCAAAGGCCGTACCGTGTGTGGGCGAGGTGCGCAAAAAACGTAGTCCTGCCGTGATATGCACAATGGGTTCGCGCGCGGCCAGCTTCAGCCCCAGCAAGGCTTGGTCGTGATACATGCACAGCACTCCGTCAAACTCTCCGCGGGCGTGCGCCAGCCACAGCGAATCTATGGGATAGGGGCCTTCCACCCGCAGGTGTGCGCGGCGCAGGGTTTCTGCCGCCGGGAGAATGGTTTGACCCTCTTCCTTTCCAAAACGTCCGTTGTCGCCCCCGTGCGGATTAAGCGCGGCCAAAGCCCAGCGCGGATTTTTACAACCCAGTTTTTTCAAGGCGGCGGAGAAATCTTTTCCGGCGCGGACGATGCGCTCTTTTGTCAAAATGCGGTGCAAATCTTGTATGGCAAAATGTTCGCTGACTAATGCGCAGCGCAAGGGGCCGCTGGCAAACATCATCAGCGCGTGCGGGCCGTAATAGCGGCGCAAAAATTCGGTATGCCCGGTAAAAGGGACCCCGGCTAAGGCCCAGCTTTGTTTGGAGATCGGGGCCGTTACCAATGCCGCGTGCGGGTGTTGCGCGGTCAGCTTGCAGGCCAACTGCAAGGCCTTAAAGGAAATCCTTCCGCCCCAGCCACTGGGAGCGTGGCTGCGCGGAACGTCCTGCGGCCACTCCATAGACAGTAAATCGGCCAAACCGGCCGTAAATCCTGCCTTATTCAAACTGCGTTCCTCGCCAATCAATACGGGGCGGCAGGCCGCTTGTACCCGCGGGTCGCGCAGGGCCTTGACGCACACTTCCGGCCCGATCCCCAGAGGGTCTCCGGCCGTAATAAAAAGTAAGGGTTTGGAATTGGATTTTGCAGTCATGGTTTATAAGAAAGGCGGCCCCGTTTTGCCGGGGCCGCCTGTGCAAGCCGGAAACTATTTTGCTTTTTCGGCGGACGCTTGGGCCGCTTCTTTCTTGGCTTCCTCGGCGGCGCGTTGGGCGGCCGCGGCTTCTATTTCCTGGTCCACGGCAAAGGTTTTGGTCACCTTGATGTCGGCCTTGTCTGCTAAGCCGTTGACATAATCGGTCATGGCCTTTTGGATCTTTTGCTGGGCGACATACTGGGCCAAATCTTTGGCGATGTCGTTGTAGCTGATTTCCTTTTCGGCGCGTTTTTCTTTTACTTTAATGATGTGCCAGCCCACTTCGCTTTTGAGCGGAGAGCTGACCTTGCCCACCGGCAAGGTAAAGGCCACCGCGTCAATTTCTTTGGGGGCGATGCCCTTAATTAAAATCATATCCCCGCCGCTGGCCAAGGCGGTTTTGTCCTCGGTGTATTTTTGCACGGCGGCGGAAAAATCCATGCCCCCGTCCAATTCTTTTTTAATTTGTTTGGCTAAATCGGCCTTTTTTTGCGCCTCTTCCTTGGACATATCCTTGGTGACGGCCAAGTAAATGTGCCCCACGCGCACCTGTTCGGCGGTCAGCTGTTTGAGTTTGGCGGCGATGAGCTGTGCCTCCTGCAGTTTGGCGGGGTCCTCTTTTTCCAAGGCTTTGAGGGCTTTGGTTTTATTTTTTAAGGCGGCCTCTACATTGGCGTACAAGGCTTTGACATCAGCCTCTTCCACGGGCTTAACCGAGGCTTGGATTTGGGCCTCCATTAATTTTTTTACGGCAATATCTTTTTTGATTTTGGCCTTATAGCTTTTAAGCGTTAAATGTTGTTTTTTCAGCGCCTCGTTAAAACGTTTGTCGGCCCCTTTGGGGTCTTGCTTGCCGTTTTCGTCCACAGAGAAGCGGGTTTTGATTTCGTTGATGCCTTCGTCCACTTCCGAGTCCTTAACTACGATTTTGGCTTCCTCGGCGGCCTGGTACATCAACTCCTTGGAGATTAATTCCTTGAGCACCTCTTTGCCCAAAAAGTCTTTGGCGTATTTTTGCTTCAAAAACTGCGGCGCGGCGGCCTGATACTGTTCAATAACGCCCTCATAATAGCTGTCATACTCCGACGAGAGCACCGGCCGTCCGTTGACGGTGGCGACGGAAGATTCCATCACTTTTCCCTGCACGCTCCCCGCCAGACACAGGGTCAAAGCGCAGAGCAGAAACTTATTCGTTTTGTTCATAAATAATCACCTTGTATTTGTTTTGTAAAGCATTCAGCGCCGCATCCGTTTTGTGATTTTCCAAAATGGTGCGGATCCGGGGGGCGGCCTCTTGTAAGGACAGACGGCGTTCCCCCGTTTTCATTATTATATGAAATCCCTGCGCGGTTTTGACAAAACCCTGCACCGATCCGGCGGGGGAATTGGCCGCGATGACCTCCAGCTCCGGGATAAATTCCCCGGGCATAAAAGAAATTTCCTTGCCCTTGCTTTCTTGCGGAGCCGTGGAATATTGGCGTTCCAATTCCTTCCAGCGGGATTTGGAGCGTTTGAGTTCGCGCCAAACGGCGTCTGCGGTTTGCGCGTCGGCAATAATGATTTGGCGGAGTTTCATTTCGTACGGATATTTTTTGTAATACTGCGCAATTTCTTCGTCCGATACCTGCGTGAGGCCTTTTTCGCGGTTGTATTGTTCCCACATACGCACCAGCAGCTGCTGTACATAGTCTTGGTAAATTTCATTGAGCTGGCGTTGTTTATCCTCTAAATCGGTAAGATACACATCACTGCGGTCCAGTTCCTTGTCTTTGGCGTCCAAGGCGATGAGCTGCTCGCGCACCAGCAGCTGCAAAAAATTCTTTCGGCCCGACGGGGTTTGGGCGTACTCTTGGTCCTGCGGCGGCAGCTGCGCCACGCGGCTGTTTAGCTGTTGGCGCGTAATTTTGACGGGGCCCACCTGCGCGGCAGGCGTTTCATCCGCGGCCGGGTCTGTCGGCAGTGCCTCCTCAAAGGAAGGCCCGTCTTTGGGCGCGCACGCCGCCAGTAGTGCGCAGAGCAGGGAAAAAAGAAATAATTTTCTCATATGTTATACTATAGCATTTTGCGGTTTTAGGATGCCTTCAAAAAAGGTTACAGCGGCCTCGGCCTCGGCCACCGGGTCGGCCTGCGGGGGCAGACGCAACCGCACGCCGTCGCCGTTGCGCGAGGGGATAAATTGCGTCCGCTGCCCATAGCGGGCCAAAATGCGCGCAGGCAGATCCGCGGGCATTTTAAAATCCGTGGTAAACAACAGGTCCAGGGCGTGGGAGGCATATCCCACATGGTAAATTTTGAGTTCGCCCGCCCGGCGAGAAAGCTGCAAAATGCGGTTTAAATTAGCCAGTTCCGTCGGCACCGGGCCCGCCAAATCGGCCAGTTGGGCCAAGATTTGTTTGGCCCGCGCCGCATCGGCAGACATTAACTCCTTGTAATATTTTAAGCGGTCGCTGTCGTCGGGGATATAATCGGGCGGGATATAGGCCGCCAAGGGCAAATTGACCGTGGCGCGCAGGGAACGCGTAACAGGCTGTCCCTTGAGTTTTTTGACTTCGTTGGCCACCAAATCGCAGTATAAACTCAGCCCCACTTCATTGACATAGCCATGCTGCTTTACCCCCAGCAGTTCGCCCGCGCCGCGGATTTCCATATCGCGCAGGGCCAGTTTAAACCCGCTGCCCAAATCGCTAAATTCCATTAAGGCGGCCAAGCGTTTTTTGGCCTCTTCGGTGGGGTCCTTTTCTTTGGGGGTTTTGTAAGGCATCGCCAGCAGTTCTTTGTAATTGTCCTGCTGGGCGGGCCCGGCGGGCTGGAGCCAATCCGGGTGGAACAGATAACAATAAGCCTTCTTGTCCCCGCGGCCGATGCGCCCGCGCAGCTGGTAGAGCTGGGCCAAACCAAAATTTTGCGCGTTTTCCACGATCAAGGTGTTGGCATTGGTAATATCTAAGCCGGATTCTATAATGGTGGAGGCCAGCAGAATATCGTACTTGCCGTTGTTAAAATCCCACAGGGTTTGCTCCAGTTCGCTTTCCTTCATTTGCCCGTGTGCCATGCAGATGCGCGCTTGCGGTACCAAGTGTTTTAAAAACAGGTAGCGGCTTTGCATACTTTGCACACTGTTGTAAACATAGTAAATTTGTCCGCCCCGGGCCAGCTCTTGGGTAATAGCCGCGGCGGCTAGCTCATTGTTCCATGCGGTTACTACCGTTTTAATGGGGGTGCGCCCGCGCGGAGGGGTGTCTATCAGGGATATGTCGCGCAGGGAGGACAAGGATTGGTTGAGTGTGCGCGGAATGGGCGTTGCGCTGAGCATTAAAGTGTGTACCCCGGCGCTTTTGGCCTTGATTTTTTCCTTTTGGCGCACGCCGAAACGGTGTTCCTCGTCTATAATAACTAGTCCCAAGTCTTTAAACACCACATCCTTTGAAAGCAAACGGTGCGTACCGATGAGAATATCGCACACGCCCTCTTGCACTTGGCGGAGAATTTCCTTTTGTTCCTTGCGGGTTTGAAAGCGGCAGAGCATTTGCACGTTGACGGGAAACCCCGCCATGCGTTTAGAAAAGGTTTTGTTATGTTGGTCTGCCAACAGGGTGGTGGGCACCAACAGCATAACCTGTTTGCCGCTCATCACGGCATGCAGGGCCGCGCGCATGGCCACTTCGGTTTTGCCAAAGCCTACATCGCCTACCAGCACGCGGTCCATGGAGCGGTTGCGCGAAAGGTCGCGCAAAACATCCTCTATGGCTTGGGTTTGCCCCGGGGTTTGTACGAAGGGAAAGGAATCGGCAAATTCTTCCTCTATGCGCGCATCGCCGGGGAGGGCCTGCCCTCCGGCGGCTTGGCGTTGCGCCTCCAAACACAAAATTTCCTTGGCGGTTTTTTGGGCTTCTTCTTTGACACGTTTTTTGATGTCCTTCCACGCCACGCCTCCCAAGGCCGACAGGGCGGGGGGCTTTCCGCCGGCGCCGATGTATTTTTGCACGCGTTTGAAATCGTACATGGGCACATAAAGCTTACTGCCGCGGCGGTATTCCAGGATCAGGCAATCGGTGGGGTTTTCGTCCTTGTCCATAATTTCCAGCCCCAAATACTTGCCGATGCCGTGATTTTGATGTACCACATAGTCGCCGGGGCGCAGCTCTTTAAAACGCACCTTTTGCGCGCCTTGGATATCAAAACGCTTGAGCACTTCCGCCGCGCGGTAGCGGCGGTTTAAAATCTCGCCGGAGGTAATCAGGGCCCATTTTTCGGCCGGATTATAAAACCCTTGCGTCAGCGGAGAAATTTGCAGCGGGATATTTTTTAAATGCGGATAATCGGCCAGCAAATCGCTAAAGCGGTCCAGCTCTCCGCGGTTAAGGCAGGTAATGGTTACGCGTACTTGCTGTTTGAGCAATTGGGCGACTTCCCTGTCTAATAAATCAAAATTGGCGTTAAAGGCCATATGGGCTTTGAGTCCGCAATCGGTGCCGTGGGCGGTGGGGAGCAAGCCCAGCACCGCCGCCCCCGGGCAAACGCTTAGGTCAAACTCCGGGCGGGGCTCTCTTAAAATCAGCTGCGCTCCTGCCACGTAATCGGCCAGCGCGGCGGGCGTGTGTTCAAAACGCAGGGGAAGCAGCGTAACTTGGTCTTGTCTTGCCAAGGTGTTTTGCGTATCCAAATCAAAGCTGCTGATAGTGTCTATACGGTTGGCGGCAAAATATAAACGCTGGGGCCGCTCCTGCCCCGGGACAAAAACATCCACCACACTGCCGCGCACCGCGTACTGCGCAGGACCTTCGGTATAATCTTGGCGGGTATAGCCCAGCCGTTCCAGCTGGTCCACCAATTCGCTACGGCGCAGGGTCGCGCCGCGGGCAATGGTAAAGGTGTTGGCCTTAAAATCCGCCGGAGAGGGCAGCGGGGTTTGCCATTCCTCGTAAGTGGCGGCCAAGGCATACGGACGCGCCGAGCAAAGCAGCTCCTGCAACGCGGCCATTTGCCCGGCAAAGGTTTCCGGGAACAAGATAAGAGAAGTGCCGGGCGGAGCGAAACGTTCCAGCGCGGCGGCGAAGGAGGCCGGGTCGGACGGAGTAAGATAGACGAGACTTTGTTTTTGGCTTAAGTATTTCCGGGCCGCAAAATATCCGTCTGCGGCACTGTTGGGCAGACTGTAAAAATAAGCGGGAGAAACTTGAACTTGCCTCATCACTCTATCTTACCAAAGCATCCGCCGCGGCGGCGTATGTAAAAAAGGTTAAAAGCTGGTGGGCGCAGTGCCCTTTTTGAAGGCTTCCAAAAATTTGTTGGGATCTGTCGGCGTGGCCAGTTTGCCCGTATTGGGATTGATGTAAGAGAAGGAAATCCCTTCCGGCACGGCAAAGTCATCGGCGGGTTCGTCCTTTAAAATTTGCTCCATAATTTCGGTCCACCAGCGGGCGGTGGTACTGCCGGTCCAGTGGTATTTTTCTTGCGAGGTGTCGTCGTCATATCCCATCCAGGCGGCCGCAGAGGTATGCGGCGTCATGCCCACAAACCACATATCGCGGTGGCTTTGGGTGGTGCCGGTTTTCCCGGCGATAGGGCGTTTGAGGCGGTTGGCCGCCGCGCCGCTGCCGCGTTGCACCACGCCTTTCATCATATTGATAAGCAGGTAGGAATCCTGCGGGGTAAACGCTTCGCGCTCGTCGGCGATATGCTCCTCTAAAAGGCGGCCGTTGTGGTCCTCCACGCGTTCAATATAATAGTTGTCCGTGTGAATGCCGCCATTGGCAAAGGTGGTCAGTGCCGCCAAATGCTCGTCCATATTCAGGACGGCCACGCCCAAGCCCAAGGCGGGCACGGGGGGCAGCTGCGCCGTCAGGCCGGCCTTGCGCGCTACGTCAATGACCTTGCGCGCGCCGATAGCGTCTATCAAATTGACAGCCACCAAGTTTTTGGATTTTTCCAAAGCGCGGCGCAGGGTAATCCAGCCGTCGCTGCGGCCGCCGTAATTTTGCGGCACCCATACATTAAAGGCCTTGCTGCCGATGAAGGATTGCGCCGCCAAATCCAGCGAATATAAATCAGCGTTTTCATCAAAGGTGTGCCAGTTGCGTCCGTCAAAATAAAACATGGTGGGTAAATCCTTAACCAAGGTGGCGGGGGTATAGCCCTGTTGCAGGGCGGCCATCCACACATAGGGTTTAAAGGAAGAGCCGGGCTGGCGTTTGGCCTGCGTGGCGCGGTTGAATTTGCTTTGCGAAAAACTGCGTCCGCCCACCATGACGCGCACAGCTCCGCTTTTCACGTCGCGCACCATAAAGGCCCCTTGCAGGCGCGGATACTCCTCCCGCGGTTGGGCATTTTCGTCGCCGGGTTCGGCCTTGCTTTGGTCGGCCTCGGGGTCGTTGGGGTCTATCTCTATGCCCATGCCCTTGGCGATGACGGCGTCAAATTCCAGCAGTTTTTTATTCATAATTTCTTCGGCCACGCTCTGCTGGTCAATATCTAAAGTGGTGTAAATGTTCAGCCCGCCCTTCCACAGGGTTTCGGTGCCGTATTTGGGCTCTAAAATGCGTCGGATGTGTTCAATAAAATACAGCCCCGGTTTGTCGCCGTCGGGCGCCGGCTCTTTTTCCGGCAAGGGCTCGTCCTTGGCCTTTTGCAGGTCTTCGGCGGAGATATAGCCTTGTTCGTGCATCACTTGCAATACCAAATTGCGCCTCTCGCGGGCGCGCTGCGGATTAGCAAACGGGTTGTAGTTTCCCGGGGAAGGAATCAGCCCCACCAACAGGGCCGCCTCTCCGGTGGTTAGCTCCGAAAGTTCTTTGTTAAAGTAGCGTTTGGCGGCGGCTTTGACGCCGTACGCGCCGCTGCCAAGGTAAATCTCGTTGAGATATAACTGCAAAATTTCCGGCTTGCTGAAGCGGTGCTCAATTTGCACGGCCAGCACAATTTCGCGGATTTTGCGGATAATCTTTTTTTGCTGTGTCAAAAACACTCCGCGCGAAAGCTGCTGTGTCAAGGTGGAGCCGCCCTGTTTGGCACTGCCGGTAATGAGGTCATTAAGCAAGGCGCGCAAAATGCCGCGCACGGAAAACCCCGCATGTTGAAAGAAGATGCGGTCCTCCATGGCCACCACGCCGTTTTGCAAGTCCACCGGGATTTCCTCCAGCGGAACTACGCTGCGTTTTTCAATGGAAAACTCGTGAATGAGTTTGCCGTTGCGGTCAAAAACCTTGCTGGTTAAGGAGGGGGTGTATTCCTCCATTTCATAAACGGGGGGGATGCCGGAGAAGATGTAACGCATAAACACCGCTCCGCCCAAAATGCACAAAAACAGCCCGCAGAGCAGAGAAAACACAAAGAGTTTGGAGGTTAAAAATTTCTTTACGCGGTACATATATAAATTATACCAAACTTACTTTGCCGCCGCCCGGAGCGTTTTTCCGCTTGGCAAGGAAAGAGGATATAACCTTTTTGCGGGGGGGAAGGGCGGCGGAGATTCCCGCCTAAAGGGGCCGGAAAACCCCGCCCGGACGGGCCGCGGCAGGTCCGGCGGTATAACCTTTTTTTGAGCTGGTTTTATGAAATAAAAAAATATTATATGGAAAAAAGGCCAAAAAATAGTAAAATCTAACTATGTATTAGGGATGAAATATGGCGCAAAAAGAGATAAAAAAGAAAAACTGTGTTTACTCCTGTCCGCAGGAATGCATGGAAACCTCCCGTTTTTTAGAAAGCACCCCGCCCGCGGGACTAGAGTCCGTGCCCGGGCTAGCCGGATATGATTTGGTTTACATTGCCCATTTGGATAACCGCCGGATGTTTATGTTTGGCAATTCGCTCGGGTCCGGCCAGGTCCCGCTGCCCGATCCGGCGCAGCCTGTGCATGAGCAAGCCCACGGCCGGGCCGCCCAAGGGGAAGTGTTCCGTTATGAGTGGTGCCGGGACCAAGAGGGGGTAGCCCGTTTTTATCAAACCACCCTGCTGCCCATGCGTGACCAAGCCGGGCGGGTGGGCAGTCTGCTGGGCTTGGTGCGCAATATTACCGATTGGGCCAACCAGCAGAGCCGCACGCGGTTTTTAAAGGAAGTCAGCGGGCGGACTTTTTCCCAAATTTTGCTGATGGCGCGTGAGCAGGAGCGCAAAAATATTTCCGCGGCCTTGCATGATGAAATCGGTTCTGCGGCGGTGGCGTTGACCTCCGGGTTGAGTTTAGTGAAGCAGTCCGTGCAGGAGAAGGACTTTTTCCAAGCCTTGCGGGATATCTCCCGCTTGGACCAGCAAATCAAGGACAGCATTGAGCGGGTTAAAGGGATTGTGGTCAGTTTGCGCCCACCCAATTTGGAGGCCTTGTCTTTGCCGGAGGCAGTGCGGGATATGGTAGAGCAGGCGGCCCATTTCCGGGGGCTGCAGCACCGCTTCAAGATTTCTGGCGAGGGGGAAGATGCCTTGTCTGAGGAAGTGAAAATTGTTTTGTACCGGGTGGTGCAGGAGAGTTTGAATAATATTGTCAAACACGCCCGGGCCACGCGGGTGGAGGTGGAGCTAAAGCTGCGCGCCCGCGATGTGGTGTTAAAAATCACGGATGACGGAGTAGGTTTCAAAATACATTCCCAGCGTTCCATTAAGCAAATTGGCCTTTTGTCCATGCGCGACAGTGTGGCGTATCTGGGAGGAAAATTCACAATTCAAAGCCAGCCCGGCCAAGGCACGGTGGTGCAGGCGCAGTGCCCGCGGGTGGTGTATGGGGAGAAACTATGAGTACCAAAATTGTATTGGCGGATGATCACGCCATTGTGCGCGACGGGGTGCGTGCGGTGCTGGAGCGCAGAGACAAGAGTATGCAAATTGCGGCGGAAATCGCCAATGGGAAGGATTTATTGGAATGGGCCACGCACCACGATGCCGATGTATATGTGGTGGATATTTCCATGCCAATCTTAAACGGCATAGAGGCCACTTACCGTTTGATTAAGATGAAACCGCATGCCCGGGTGGTAATGCTCAGTATGTATGATGACCGGGTGTCGGTGGAGAAATCTCTCAAGGCCGGAGCGCGGGGATATATTGTCAAGGTATCCACGGCCGACGAAATTGTAGATGCCATTAAAGAGGTGGCAGAGGGACGTTTTTATTTGTGCAGTAAGGTGTCTAAGTACATCGTGCAGGGCTTTCTGGGCAAAACCACGCCGAACAAGCGCGACGGCACAGGCCTGACGCCCAAGGAAAAGGAAGTGCTGCAGCTGATTGCGGAGGGCTACAGCAGCAAGGATATTGCCAAGACCTTTAATTTGTCTCTCAATACCGTTCACGTACACCGCAATAACATTATGAAGAAACTCGGCATTCACAAACAGGCCGAGCTGGTGCGCTACGCCCTGAAGGAAGGCATTGCGCAGCTGTAAGGAGATTTATGCGTATTATTGCTGGTACCGCCCGCGGGCGGCGGATTTTTTCCGTGTCTAAAAACCTGCCGGTCAAACCCATATCGGACCGGATTAAACAATCCGTCTTTGATATTTTGCGCCCGCGGATTGCGGGGGCGTTGTGGCTGGATTTGTTTGCGGGGACGGGCAATGTGTCTTTAGAGGCGCTTTCGCGCGGGGCCTTGCGCGCGGTGTGCGTGGACCGCGAGCCCGCCTGCATTAAAAATATCCACCGCAATTTGGCCCATTTGGGGTTTGCGGAGCGCGCCCGGGTGATTAAGGGCGATGTGCTCAAGCCGCTGGACTATTTGCTCTCTTACAGCGATAACGAGGGGTATGATATTATTTTTATGGGGCCCCCGTACCGCGACCAAAACAACAAAATGCTGGCCCTGTCCGCTCCGGCTTTGCAGAATGTGGCCGCCGCGCGGCTGCTGGCCAAGGGGGGCGTGATTGTACTGCAAACGCACAAGAGCGAGGAGTTTGCCGTGCCGGACACCTTGGAAATCTTTCGCGTGGAAAAATACGGCGACACCTTGGTGCATTTTTTAAGCCAAAAGGAAAATGAATATGTACAGCGACGTGCATGAACTGAATTTTTCCAAGATAAAAAGTTATTTGGAATGTCCGCTTTTGTATAAATACAAATACATAGACGGACGCAAGGAAGGGCTGGTGCCGGCTTCGTCGCTGGGGGTGTCTATCCACCGCGCCTTGGAGGCCTACCACGCCCAAAGCAATGACCCTGCGGAGCTGTTGTCTTTTTATGATGATTGCTGGCTGGGGGCGGGGTACACCAGCGCGGGCGAACAAATGCAGTATTACCTCAAGGGCAAAAAAATGTTAGAGGTATATGCCCAGCGCGAATACGAACGCAAAACCACGGTGGACAGCACCGAGCGGGAATTTATCTTCCAAGAAGGGCCGTGGACCTTGCGCGGCAAAATAGACCGCATAGACAAACACCCCGACGGCAGTTGGGAAGTGATAGATTACAAAACCGGCGACGATATAGATTTAAATGCCGCCGTAACGGACTCCTTGCAGTTGGGCATTTATGCGGTGGGGGCGCGGCGCGCGTGGAATTTGCAAAAGGGCAAAGCCACCTTTTATTTTACGGCCTTTGACAAGACCGTCAGTGCGCCCTTTGACGCTTTTGACGAAAAGGCCATTTTGGGCCAGTTTATTGCCGTGGGGGAGAAGATCGCAGCGGGATGTTTTGAGCCCGATGGCACCCACTGCCCGGATTGCGCCTTCCGCCACCGCTGTGAAAAATCTACCTGCGCGGAGGAACTGTCCGCGCCGGATTTTAGCGGAAAGACCCCGGCCTAGCGTTCCCGGGTCTGTTGTTTTTTACCCCGTCACCCTGGAGAGGCAGGCGATGTGCAAGGTTCTAGGGGCTGTCTTTACTTCTCCCGCCGTCACCCTGGAGGGTTGTAGTCCAGGGTCCGTCGTTTGTCAAAAGAGGAAAACGACAGATGCTGGACTACAAATTTCCAGCATGACCTTGTTTTATAACTGCTTTGTTGTTCATTTATGTCGTCATTCCCGAAGGTTGTAATCGGGAATCCCAACCTTATTGTTGTTTGTTTTTGCCGTTCAATAAAACGGGGTCATCCTGAAAAGTTTTAGTTCAGGATCTTCCATTTTTCTAGTAGTGGCTGTGGCTTTTATTAAACAAACAACGGGAAAATGGAAGGTACTGAGCAGAGACCTCTCAGCACGACACTGATTTTGATGAACGGCGAAACGACATAACAGCGAAAGCGGTTGAGATCCCCGAACCCTGCGGGCCGCTAGACATTCGGGGATGACGACTTTTTATAACGGTCTTATCCTGTCTGTGCGGGCACACGCTCCGCCACGACCCTAGTTTTATAAACAGCCATGCAAAAATAAAACCGAAAATAAAAAACCCCGCCCGAAGGCGGGGTTTAAAACATCTGCTTGGATTAGATAGAGCAGGTGTCGCCTGTTCCAAGATCATCAATACCGCAGAAGTCGGCGCACAGTGCTTTGGTTTGGTCGGTGCCATCTTCCGCCTTGCAGGTAACCGTCGTGCTCTGGTACGGGCGGCTCAAGCTGTATTTGTACTGGCTGCTGTTGACGCGGTAAGCCGTGGCTGCGGCATTGGAGAAGTCGCCGGTGGCCGTAGCGGTAGACAAGGTAATGGCAAAACCATTGCCGCAGTTCTCAGCCGCACCGGAAGCCGTGACGGCGGTCTCCGGGTTTTGGGTACCTTTGGTGCAGAAAGTCGGCACCACATCAGACGTCGGGGACACATCCAATCCGCTGAACTTTCCGGCATAGGTGTTCATCTTCATGTAGCGTCTTTGCTGCGCTTGGGCAATGTTGCCCAGCAGCCCTTGGGCTTCGGTCATGCGGGCGCGTTCCACCGCTTTAAAATAAGCGGGCAAGGCCATGGCGGCCAAGATGCCGATGATGAGTACCACCACCAGCAATTCAATCAGGGTAAAACCCTTCTTATTCATAAAACCTCCTACAGTTTTATCTTGAATAGAATATGTAGCCTTGCAGGCTACTCCTTTAGTTTAGCAGTAATGAAAAAGAAAATCAAGTATTTTTTTAAAAGAAAACCGCCGCAAGGCGCGGCGGTTGAAAAAATAAATTTCCACAAAAGGCTGTTTAGTCGTCCTGTGTGCTTTGCAGGGCTAGGCGCGGATCGGCGGGGATTTCCTCGGGGCTGTCCAGCCCCATGAAATCGGCGCAGAACAGGCCGTCCTCCCGGCTGTCTGTCGGCAGGCAATAGACCTTATCCTCCTTAAAATTGCGCAGCAGCGTGTAGCCGTAGTTAAAACTGCCGATGCGTTCGGCCACCACAAACCATTCATCCCCCAAATTTTGGAAATAGATTTTGTATCCGCCCTGCGGCTCGGTGGTGCCTTTGGCTCCGCCCTTGGTGTAGTAAATTTGGAAGTCGTCCGAGAGGTAATCACTGCCGGCCCGTACTTGGCGGGGCATGGCATCTAACCGGGCCCAGCTGAGCGTGTAATGCCCTTGGCGCATCATTTGCCGCCCTTGGGCATAAATGCCCAAACCGATGAGGTTTTCCGCCTCGCCGGCGCGGGTGCGCTCTATGGCGCGGTTAAAGTACATAATGGCAAAGGTGCTGATGATGCCGATGATAATAACGACCACCAATATTTCAATGAGCGTGAAACCTTTTTTTGCATTAAGATGTTTCATAGAATAAACTCCGTTTTATATTTTTTACAAATTGGTCGCCAGCAAGGCAAATAGTCCCAAGAACACCACGCACAAAAGCAGCTTGGTCAGCCCCAAATGTTTCTTGAGAAAATCATTAAAGCCTTTGGATTCATATCCGGCCACCGCCAGCGCAAATACGGCCATCAGCGGCACGATAAACATCAAATTGTATAATAGCAAATAAAGGACGGCTTTGACACGAAAGGCCGGATCTTGCATAATCAGCACTACCGTGGGCATATACACTTGCCCGGTGCAGACGGCCTCCACCAGCGATACGCAAAAGCCCACCGCCAGCGCGGCCAAGGTCAGCCGCCAAACGCTCTCGTGCTTTTCCCGCAGGAAGAAGCCCATAATCTTGTGGATGCGCACCTTGAGATTGGTGGGAAGTTGCAGGAGCATTTTGTCTGATTTTTTGGTTTTTTTGTAAATCCAAAAGTCATACAGGCTCAGCACAAAAAAGCCCAAGCACAACAGCGCGGTAATCCAATAAAAGGCCTTGATGACCCAGTAAAACCCGCGCATGGCGTAAAGAAACTGAAAGAGCCCCAGCCCGATGAGTACATACGCGATAAACACCGCCACACAGTAAGAAGTGCCGACGACGACAATCTCCTTACGGGTGTATTTATATACCGTTAAGAAAGACACAAAAAACACAATCACCGCAAAGGCGCACGGGTTGATGCCGTCCACCAAGCCCGCGCCGATAATGGCCCAAAAGGTAATCTTTTGAAAGGCGGTTTTGGTATCTTGCTTTTGGGTGGAAATTTTTGTTTTTTGCTGGAGCAGCTGGGCTTTTTCTATGGCGGTTTCGGCATAGGTTTTAATCTCGTGCGGATAGCCTACCATATAGGTGTCGCCCACCACGGCGGTGGGATAAGCCGGGCTCCGTCCGTGGAGTTTGGCCGTTTCCGCTAAAACCAGATTGTTGCCGTCCTTGGATACATCGTAGAGGACAAAGCGGACGCTGTCTTTATATTTTTCTTGCAGGACGGGTAAGTATTCGTTTTCAAAATGTTTGCAATGGATGCAGGTGGGGCTGACGAAAATGGCAAAGTCTATTTTTTCCGGGGCAGGGGCCGCCCACACGGCACTGGCGCACAACGCGGCTAAAAAACCCAGCAGCAGTTTCTTCATCTTACAGCCCCCCTTTCATAAATTCGGACACGCCCTTCATCACCATATCCACTGACATCAGCACCAAAATCATGCCGGTCAGGCGTTCAATGGCGGCCAAGCCGCGTTTGCCCAGCAGGTTGCTGATCGGAAAAGAGAGCATGAGCACGGCCGAGTTAATGACCGAGGCCACCAGCACCGCCGCCAGCGTGATGAGCTTATTGGACTGTTGGGCCGACAAAATCATAACAATAGACAACGCCGCCGGCCCCGCCACCAGCGGAATGGCCAAGGGCACGATAAAGGGCTCTTCTTCCTTGGGGCTGGATTGGGTTTCGTCGTCGTTGCTAAATACCAATTTGACGGAAATGATAAACAAAATAATCCCGCCGGCAATACTTAAGGAATACGAGCTGATGCCAAAGGCGTGTAAAAACCATTTTCCCAAAAACAAAAACGCCACGGTAATGCCCAGCGCGATAGATAATTCGCGGATGAGCACGGTTTTGCGCCGCTCCGGGGCCACCTTTTTCAGGGCGGAAATAAACAGCGGAATATTGCCAAACGGGTCCATCACCAGGCAAAGGGTAATGACGGAAGAGATAAAAAGTTCCATGCCAGCTCCTTCATTTATCATAGGTTTTAATCGGCGCGGGGCCGCTTGCATATAGTATAGCATTTCCGCCTTGGAGCGGGAAACGCCTAACCCAAAATGGGGTGTACGCCGCAAAACCGATTTTGTAAAATAAACCTATGTTTGAGCGCAGAAAAAGCAGTTTTTATCATTTGGCCAAGTGGTTTTTGCTCGCCACCTTTATCGGCGCCGTAGTGGGAGCGGTGGACGCTGCCTTTTTGAAGGTGCTGGATAAAACCATTCACTGGCGCAACCAATTTCCGCTCTATTATATAGGGCTGCCCGTGTTTTTGTATGCGGTTTGGTGGCTTGCGCACAAGGCGGTCCCCGCCGCGCAGGATTATTCCACCGATGCCGTTATCAATAAAATCAACACCTACCGCCCGGTGGGGTTTGGGTCGGTGGTAAAATCCCTCTTTTTATCTGTTTTTACCATGGCCGCCGGAGGATCAGCCGGAAAGGAGGCCCCGTGCGCTGACGCAGGCGCGGGCTTGGGCTCGGTGTTTGCGCGGCTGTTGCGCATGGATTTAGAGGACCAGCGCAAGATGATGATTTGCGGGGTCAGCGCGGGCTTTGCCGGGGTGTTCGGCGTGCCGATTTCGGGGGCGTTGTTCGGGCTGGAGGTGCTGTGGGTGGGGCATATTTTTTATGAAGTGATGTTCCCCGCATTTATCGCCGGAATTACGGCCTTTCAGGTAACCACCTATTTGGGGGTGGACTATATTTATCATCCGATGAATTTCGCCCCGGTGTTTGCCGAGAAATTCTTTTTGAAGGTGCTGGTGGCGGGGTTATTCTTTGGGGGCGTGTCTATCGTTTTTACGGAAATGCTCAAGCTGGTAAAAGTGCTGTTTCGTTATTTGACGGTCAAAACTTCGCCGTTTTGGCGCAGTTTTACCGGCGGGGTGCTGCTGGTGCTGGTGGGGCTACTCATCTCCCCTTTGTATTTGGGCTTGGGAATGGAGGGCTTTCACGGCGTGCTTTCCGGCGCGGCGTTGGACAGCCCGTTTGGCTTTTTGATTAAATCTTTTACCACGGCGGTAACCTTTGCCGCCGGAGGCGTGGGCGGTATGGTAACGCCTATATTTTTTGTCGGCGCGCAGGCGGGCGCGGCGGTGGCCTCTTTCTTAGGGACGGACCCGGCTACTATGGCCGCCCTGGGGTTGGTGGCGGTGCTGGCGGGGGCGGCCAATACACCGCTGTCGGCCAGTATTATGGCCATAGAACTCTTCGGCGCGCAAATCGCCCCGTATGCCGCAGTGGCCTGCGTGATCAGCTTTTTGATGTCGGGGCGGCAGAGCGTGTATGCCAGCCAACGCGTATCCTTTGACAAAGAAAAGGCCGGGCCCAGCGTGCCCGTGGATTACGACCGCCCACAGCAGGCGCGGCGTATGAGCAAAAAAGGCCGCGTGCTCAAAACGCTTAAGGACATGGCCAAACACCTCATCCCCGATCCCAAGGGCTTTGACGACGAAAGATAGAAACTTGCCGCAGGCTGTGTCTGTTTTTTGCCGTTCAATCAAATAGGGTCATCCTGGGTATAAAGGCCAAAAAGTGTTGCTATTTTTGTGTTAAAAAAGTTGTTTTATCG
>CAVDMZ010000010.1:17700-18426 GCA_963610115.1 Duodenibacillus sp. | reverse complement strand
ATGTAACGACGGGAAGGCAAACGGCAAAAAGCGAACAACCATAAGGCTGGGATTCCCGATTACACCCTTCGGGAATGACGGCATAAATAAAGGCTGTTGTGTCGTTTTGTTGTTCACTGTTTGCCGTTTATAAAATGCTGTCGTGCTGAGATGTCCTTGCTCAGCACCTTCCATTTTCCCCGCCGTTTATAAAATGTCGTTATAAAACGTCGTCATCCCCGAGTGTCTAGCACCCCGCAGGGTTCGGGGATCCCAACCGCTTTCGCCGCTTATCAAAACTAGGGGCTATTAGAAATCCTTACAATTCATTACAAATCCGCCACAATTTCTATCGGACAATGATCTGAGCCCATTACATCCTTCATCATTCCCGCACTTTTTAATTTCCCGGCCGATTTTTCATCTATCATAAAATAGTCAATCCGCCAGCCCACATTGCGTTTGCGCGCCCCGGTCTTATAATCCCACCAGCTGTAATGCCCGCCGTCGCGCACAAACTGCCGGAAAGCGTCCACATATCCCTCGCGGAAGAATCGGTCCAGCCAGGCCCGCTCCTGTGGCAAAAAGCCCGTATTTTTTTCATTCTCTTTCGGACGGGCCAGGTCTATGGGTTGGTGGGCGGTGTTCACATCCCCGCAGGCAATGACCGTCTTGCCCGTTTGAAAAAGCTCCTTGCTTTTTTTTAAAAAGCAATCGTAAAAACGCAATTTGTAATCAATACGCTCC
>CAVDMZ010000010.1:0-17614 GCA_963610115.1 Duodenibacillus sp. | reverse complement strand
GCTCCGGCCCTTGGCCGCCGTTGGGGTAGTAAATATTCAACAGAAAAAAACTGGGATATTCCAAAATCAAGGTGCGTCCCTCGCAATCAAACTCTTCCTTGCCCAAGCCGTGCCACACCCGCAGCGGTTCTTGGCGTGAATAGACCGCCACGCCGCTGTATCCCTTGCGCTGGGCCGAGGAAAAGTAGGTATGCCACCCCTGCGGCGCGCGCAAGGCCTCTGACAGTTGGTCCGGGGTCGCTTTGGTCTCCTGCAAGGCGACGATATCGGCCCCGCAGGAATTTAAAAAATCTCCAAATCCTTTTTTTTCCACGGCGCGCAGGCCGTTTACATTCCAAGACACCAGTTTCCGCTGCATGGCAGTTCCCCCCAAAATAGTATAATAGCTATTATAATAAACTTGCTGAAAGGTAGGAGCCATTATGATTAAACAAGGAAAATGTTTTTTTACTTCGGAATCGGTGTCCAAGGGACACCCCGACAAAGTATGCGACCAAATCTCGGATATGATTTTGGACGAAATTTTGAAGAAGGATAAAACCGCCCGCGTCGCGTGTGAGACCTACATTACGCGCGGGCTGGTGGTGGTCGGCGGGGAAATTACCACCAAAACTTGGGTGGATGTGGAACACCAAGTCCGCCATTTGCTTAAAAATATCGGCTATACCGACGCCAAATATGGCTTCAATGCCGATACCTGCGCGGTCATCAATGTCATTGGGAAACAATCGCCCGACATCAGCCAAGGCGTGGATGTGGGCGGCGCCGGAGACCAAGGGCTTATGGTGGGCTATGCCGTGGACGAAACCATGGAATATATGCCGCTGCCGCTGGTGTTGTCCAACGAAATTTTGAAGAATTTGGAAAAGGCCCGCAAGGCCAAAACCCTGCCTTACTTGGGCCCGGACGCCAAGAGCCAGGTAACCGTGGAGTACCATGACGGGGAACCGGTGCGGGTGGACACGGTGGTGCTTTCCACCCAACATACCGAGGATATTTTGGACCGCTCCGGCAAAAAAATTACGGATAAATCTAAAAATGAAATTGCCGCAGTGGCTATTTTCCCGGCTATCAAAAAATGGATGGACAAAAACACCAAAATTTTAATTAACCCCACCGGCAAGTTTGTCGTGGGCGGGCCGCAATCGGACACCGGCATGACCGGGCGCAAAATCATCGTGGACACCTACGGCGGCCGTTGCCCGCACGGGGGCGGGGCCTTCTCTGGCAAGGATCCCACCAAGGTGGACCGTTCCGCCGCGTACATGGCGCGCTACATCGCCAAAAATATGGTGGCGGCCAAGCTGGCCAAGGAATGTACGGTGCAAATTGCCTATGCCATTGGCAAGGACGAGCCGGTTGGCTTTTATGTAGATACCGACGGCACCGGCAAAGTATCGGACCAAAAGCTGGCGGAAATCGCCCGCAAGGTTTTCCCCCTAACGCCCAAGGGCATCATAGAGCATTTCAAGCTGCGCAACCCCATTTATTTGCCAACGGCTGCGTACGGACATTTTGGGAGAAAGGAATTTCCGTGGGAAGCGACAGATAAGGTCAAGGTGCTGCAAGCCGCAGCAACTAAATAAAGTCTATATAAATAACTATCCCCCGGCTACGCCGGGGGATAGTATTGTTTAGTGCGTTAAGACCTTTAAGTAGGTGTACTGAAAATTCATCTGCTCTTGGGCAATGGCCTGCACGGCCGTATATAAAATATCCAGTGCCTGCTGGCATTCCTGACGGTACTGTGTCCAATTTTGCACGGGATATTGCTGCTCGTATTCCTTGAAGTTGAGCACTTCTTTTCTGTATTGCGCGGGAAGCATAACGTGAATAGCATTCAAGGCAGCGCGCAGCTCCTGCGGTGTGTTGTACAGCTGCGTCTGCGGGTCTTGGGCTTCCCGGGCGTAGATCATATGTTCCGGGATGGAATAGGCCAAGGCCGCTCCTAACTCCGCCGGGTTTAAATCGTTTTTTAACATCACGGCCGCCGCTCGGGGAAGCCATTGTGCAAATTGGGCTTGTTGCTCTTGCGTCAGGCGGGCAAATTGCTTTTGGGCCGCCTTTTCATTTTGCGCTGCAATGGCGCGTTGCAATGCGCTTTCCACTTGGTCTGCCGGAGCGGCGCACAGCCCCGCACCCAACAGTCCCAGCATAGCACCTGCCATAACGAACTTTTTCATGAAGAACCCTCGCTTATAAAATATCTTTATACTTTTATTATGGAATTTTTATACCCGTTTAAAAAGGGTCTTTTGGCCCATACCCCCAATAGGACCAAAAACAGACGGGGCCCCAACCTGTGCCCCGTCTGGATAAAAATACCACTGCCTTAAAACCGCAAGGACAAGGACGCCTCCGCCCCCAAGCCGTAATAGGCATAGTTGGCGGCCAAGCTAAAATCCAAATACGAAGGCAGTTTAAAGTTAAATCCGGCCGTAGCGCGCGCGGTGGCGGCGTATTCGTTCGTGCCCACCAACAACGGCGCGTGTAAGGCTTGGTTGATATGCAAGGTGGTGTAATCCACCCCGCCGCCGATATACGGCACGAAATATTTAAATTTCATAGACAGCACCAAGCTGGCATTGTAATGCGTGGCGGAAAAATCCCGCGCGCTGGCACTATGGGCCGACACCACCAACATCGGTTGGAAGGAGCCCAGCATTTCATTAGGACGCGTAATACCCCAGCGCAATCCGCCCCCGGCAATGGTCATGCCTTGGTAGCTGCTGGCGCGGATGAAACCGTCCAAGCGAAAGGGCATTCCGATATCGGCCTGCAGCCACGGGTAAAACACTTCGCCCACCTCGTCGCGCTCGCCCAAGGCAGTGTGGGTTGTTTCGTTCTTGCCCTTACTCATTTTAAAAATCATCGTGCCGCGCGGCCCGATTTGAAAGCCACCCCACCCCAGCACCCGCCCGGTGGTATAAGTGCCTGAGCCGATTAAACCGCCCAAGTCTTTGGTAAAGGCGCGCACATTATCTTGCGATACATGGGCCGAAAAATCATCCCAAATATTCTTGCCTTGCACCGGCAAAGACCAGGCCAAGGCCACTGCCAAAAATAAAAGTTTCTTCATCTTTTTTCTCCCTCCCGCGGGCGGCTGGCAAGCCGCTTTCACTCTATAAATTTTACCTTTTGCCCGGTCTGGACCTGCCCCTGCAGGGTGCCGCCCGGCATTTCCAAGGTTTGCACGGCATGGCGCACAATCGGGCTGATGCGCCAAGGTTTCATATTCTCCAGCACATACAGCACGGTGCCGTCTTTATCTAAAAACAATACGTCAATGGCAAAGCGCATAAAACAGGTGTGTATCTGCGGGCAAGGGCGCAAAAGCAGGGCCGTGCCCGGCGGCATAGACGGACGGAACATCAGCCCCTTTAAACGGCTGAAGAAACGGTGGGCCCGCCCCACCTCTTGGGCCAGCACCCGCCCGGTGTCCGTTACACATTTCATAAAGTTTCCTCCGCCAACCGGGTTAATTTTTGACGTACCTGCCGGTAAAGTTTCCGGTCTTTAAAAACCGCCTCTTGCGGCGCCTTGACGGAAAACCCGTCCTTATTTTTAAACACCAGAAAGGTCAAAATTATTTCGCGGTTAAAGGCAATGTCCGCTATCAGCATCCGCTCATTGGTCAGCGCTTTGCGAAAATCGCGCACTTCAAAATGCTCCCCACCGCCGCCGTAACGGCAATCAGAGGAACACTGCAACAAAAAATCATAAACCTTTTTGGAAAGCACTTTTACATTTTTGTACTTTCCGCGGGTCAGCGGCAAGACCAAGGCCCCGCCCGTGTTTTTTACGTCTTTTACTTCAAACAAACTTCCGTACGAAAAGGTAAAAGCGCACGCGGGCACCGCAACCAACAGCCAAACACAGGCCAGCGCGCGCTTACCCCAAAACATTATTTCGGCTCTACCACACGTTCCACATAGGTGCCCGTGCGGGTATCCACCAAAATCTTGTCGCCTTCGTTGATAAACAGCGGTACTTTGATTTCAGCGCCCGTTTCCAAGGTGGCCACCTTGGTCATATTGGCCACCGTGTCGCCTTTGACACCCGGGACGGTAGAGGCAATCACCAAGGGCACTTTAATGGGCAGTTCCATATTGAGCAGCTGGCCATTAATGTAAATGCCGGTGGTTTCCATATTGTCCTTTAAATATTTCTTTTGGTCCTTAAGCTTCTCTATGGGCACGGAAACCTGCTCATAGTTTTCGCTGTTCATAAAGACCGCCATATCGCCCTCGTCGTACAAATAAGTAAACGGACGTTTTTCCACTTCCACTTCTTTAAATTTATCCTCGGGCCGATAGGCCGTCTCAATCAAAGAACCGGTGTGAATATTGCGCAGTTTTACGCGCACCACGGCGCGGGCCTGGCTTTTGCGGTGGTGTTGAAACTCTACGATTTCAACGATTTGTCCGTTTTCATCTTCAAAAATCAGACCGTCGTGAAACTGAGTGGTGTTAATCATAACTTGTACCTCTTTGCGGGGGCTTGCCGCTCCCGTTAATTTTGCGTCAAATTCTTTGCTTGGGTTTTGCCCACTAAATAAGAGTCCTCCAGCCGGACCCCAAATTTGCCCGGCAAATAGATGCCCGGCTCTATGGTTACGACGGCGTTCTCCTCTATTTCCTCGGTGGAATTGGCACGCAAGACCGGGGCCTCGTGTACCTCTTGGCCAATTGCATGCCCGGTGCTGTGAATGTAATAGGAGCCATAGCCTGCGTCCTCTATAATATCACGGGCGGTTTTGTCAGCCGCCGCGGCCGGTAACCCGGCGCGCAACTGCTGCGCCACCGCGTCCTTGGCCATTTTGACCAAGTGCCAAATCTTGCGGTATTCGGCCGGTTCTTTCCCGCCGTGCCACCAACTGCGCGTCATATCTGAGCAATAGCCTTTATAAAAACATCCAAAATCCATTAAAATGGCATCGTGGGCCTTGAGTTTGCGTTTTTCGGAGGGGGTATGGTGGCAATCGGCGCAGTTTTCGCCAAAACATACAATGTTAAAGGGAATACTCTCCGCCCCGCGGGAAATCATCGCCACCGCCATTAAGATGCGCACGTCCTCCTCGCTCATCCCCGTTTTGATTTTGGGTTTTACTTCCTTAAACGCCGCCGCGGCGATACGGCACGCCTTTTGGATAAGGGCCGTTTCATCGGCATATTTCACGCGGCGCATTTCCTCCACCACGCCGTCCATCCGGGCCAGCCCCGCACGGGACAAATACTCCCCCCGCACAAAATCCGCCCCGGCCGGGTTAAAGGCAAGGCGCAACATCTTTTTTTGCACCGCCAAATCCAAAGCCCCCGCCAGCATATCCCCCGGGGCGGACACCAAGGCGAACTCCTTTTCAATGCCGGTCAGTTTGGCCAACATCATCTGCTTTGTTACGCAATAGGCCTTGCGCGCACCCAAAAGCAGTACCGCTTCCTCGGCAGCCAAATCCACGCCCGTAAAATAGCGCATCTCCAAGGCGCTCAGGCAGACATACCCGTCCAGCCCGGCCGCCTTGAGCAAGCGTTGGAAATCCTTGACCCGTTGTGCGTATAAGTTTTGCATAATTTATTTGCGCGTCAAAATATCCGCGCCCGTTTCCAAAACGACCGTCGTATCCTCTAAGCGTACGCCGAATTTGCCCGGCAGATAAATGCCCGGCTCCACCGTAACCACATTCCCTTTCTTCAATACAGCTTGTGTGGTTTGGTCATTGCACGGTTCCTCGTGGATTTCCAGCCCCACGCCGTGGCCCAAGCGGTGCGTAAAATATTCGCCATAGCCTGCATCGCTGATAATGGCGCGGGCGGCGGCGTCCACTTGCTGGGCGCGCACGCCGGGTTTTTCCGCGGCGATGCCGGTGCGGCGGGCCTTATCTACAATTTGCCAAATCCGGCTATACTCCGCCGGCTCCTGATCTCCGTGCCACCAACAGCGGGTAATATCGGAGCAATAGCCGTTGTAAATACAGCCAAAATCCATCAGCACGGCCTCATTGTCCTTGAGTTTGCGCTGCGAAGTCTCGTGGTGCGGGTTGGCGGTGTTTTCGCCAAAGGCGATAATCGTCAAAAAGGAGGTAGCCGATGCGCCCTTGATACGCATAAATTTTTCCATTTCGGCCGCCACTTCAAACTCGCTCACGCCTGTTTTAAGCAAGGGTTTGATGTACTCATAGGTTTCATAGGCGATGCGGTTGGAATCGCGCAGTACCGCAATTTCGTCTTCGTCCTTTACTTGGCGCAAGGTGCTGATGTAACTGTCCGCCTCGGCAAAGCCGGAGGCTTTAAACAGGCTGCCGGAAATGTAATTTTCTTTGGCGGCGTCAAAGCCCACCCGTTTGAGCCCCAGCTGCGCGGCGTGTTGGACCGCGGCGGCGGCCATTTCTTTATCTTGCCCGATGACCGTCATAAACGGATATTTCTTCTTCAGCGGTTCCACATACAGCTGCCGCGTAAAGCAGTACAGCCCGCTCTGGCAAGCCAAAAGCACCGCCTCCCCGGCGTAAAAGTAAAAGCCCAATATATAAAATTGGTCCATATTACTGGTAATGACAAAGCCGTCCAGCCCGTCCTGTTTCATAAACTGGCGCAAAGCGTTTAGTCTTTCCAGCGTTCTTTGTTGCGTATTCATAGCAAAAGCTCCTCATCTTCCCTATACGATATAATGATATCACTTTTTCCCGCACGCAAGCAACGGGGCCCGGCCCGCTTGCGCCAATAGGCGGATAATAATATATAATGAATAATATTGCGCCGCACCTTGGACATTGAAATGAAGAACCTTTTGATCGCCCTTTTCGTATGCCTGGCCGGGGGCCTGCAAGCGGCCGTCTTTACTTCTAAAGACAGCCAGTTTACCATAGATCTTCCCTCCGGCTGGACCCAAGCCCGTACGCCCGCGGCCGGGGCGGTGCTGTCCGTGGTGAAGGGGTCGGCGCGCATAGACATCAAGCCCGTGCCTGAGTGCACCAGCGAAACCTGCATTGAACAAAAAACCCAAGCGGACTTGCTCAGCATCAAAAACAAAAAAATGCAGGTGGTGGGCAACACCTTTACGGGAGAGGAAATCAAACGCATTGATTTTTCTTCTGGGGAGCCCTTCTTTTACATCAATTTTTTCACTTCTAAAAATGATTTTAGCTCCGGCTATTTTTTAATCGGCAAAGCGGCTTATTCCGTGTTGGCAAAAGACCTATCCTATGCGCAGACGGATTTGATTTTTTCCCTCCTTTCCCCTGCCCAAAGTACCCCCGCGTTGGAAATGGATCTGTCCGACCAACGGGCCTATGATATTGAGGCCTTGCCGCAGGTCAGCTCCCAACCGCTTATGGCGGTGCAGCCCGTACAAACAAAGCTCCCGCCGCCAACGGCAGTTCCCGTCACGACGGCCCCAACGGCCCGGGCTCCCCGTCTGCACACCTTGGTTACGCGCAATATGCCCCCGTACATCCAACAACTGGGGCACGGGTTTGATGTATTGGTGGCTTTACTCTTTTTGTATGTACTGCTGCAGGCGGGGGCGGGCCTGGTCCGTTGTTTCGTCAAACCGCAGGAGCGGCAAAGCCAAGTCAACCCCAATTCGCCCTACCCGATACAATTTTGCCGTTTGTACGGCACCCCTTCGCTCATCTTCCGCGCGCGGGACAATCAGGGGAATATCCTGCTTTCCTTGTCGGGGCGGTGGGACGGGCTGTTTCTGTTTGGCGGTTTAATTTTGATTATCGGGGCCGTGCTGGTCATGGCCTTTACGGGCCTGCTGGAAACCACCCGCGCCGTGCGGGTCAGTGCCTTTGCCTACAATACCGTGTACTCAGCGGTATCGTTAGTCATCCCGCTGGGGTTTGTGATTTTTATTTGCGGGGTTTTGTGGTCGCAGCTGGTACTGCGCCAATTTGCCCTGTATGACAGCAAAGGCCAAAAGGCCGTGTATGTGATGCAGCGGGGCTTTGGGCTGAAGAAGGAATGTTACTTGGCCTATTTTGTGAAATCCAAAGAGGTACTCCTGTTGGAGCGCAAACGCTTTTCCTTTCTGCGCAAATGGCAGCTGCTGGATAAAGAACGCCATGTATTGGCACATCTTTATGAGGATTCTCCCGTCCGCGCCATTGTCCGCAAATTCACGGGGCATTTATGGGGGCTTTTGCGTGCCAGTTACGTCATAGAGGGCCCCATGGACAGTACCGGCCAAATTGAAAATTCCCGCTCAGCCTTTAACCGTTTTGTATGCAATATGGACAAACCGCAGGCCCTGTCGGCGCGTGATTTGCTGGTGGCCGCTTTGGTCATCAACATCCGCGACCGGGACAAATGGTACCCCTGGTTCTAAGGGCAGGCCGCCGCTTTATGATAAAAAAACATTTTCTTGCTTTGTTTTTGCTTGGGCTGGCGGCCCATGCCGCAGGACAACCCCTCAATCCAAACTTGCCCCCTTTGGCCGCAAAATACGGCGCGCTGCAGGGAACCAGTTGGGCGGCCGCGGCCTGCTATGTACAAAGCCAAGAGCCCCTGTTTTCCGTCCGGCCGGATTTGCGCTTGGCCCCGGCCTCTACCTTAAAACTCATTACCTCCGCCGCCGCACTGGAGGCGTTCGGCCCACAACACCGTTTTCAAACGCAACTTTATATAGATGCCTTGCCCGACGCACAGGGCGTATTAAACGGCAATTTGTACCTCCGCGCCGGGGGCGACCCGACGCTGGGTTCTTCGCGTGTCCCCAGCAGTTTAGATGCAGAGCAACTGCTGCAGCACTGGGCCCGGCAAATTGAGCAGGCCGGAATAAAAAAAATTAACGGCCATGTGTATGCGGACGTTTCCTTGTTTGAGGGACCGTCCATTCCCCCCAAGGTCAACTGGCAAAACATCGGAAACTACTTTGCCGCGCCCGCCACGGCCTTGGCGTTTCATGACAATTCCTTTCAAATTCATTTCGCCCCGCAACCCCGCCACGGCGCTTTGGTGGAAGTGCTTTCCACCCAGCCCCAAACTGACGGCCTGCGCCTGCGATCCTTTGTAACGGCAGACGAAAAAAACCCCAAAGACAATGCCTATGTGTACGGAGCCCCGGGCCAATATGAAATGGAAATTTACGGCACCTTGCCCGCCACCCGTTTGAAAGGCTACACCATTTCCGCCGCCTTGCCCGACGCGCCGCAGTTGCTGACCGATTTGCTGGTGCAGACCCTGCAAAACCGCGGCGTGGAAGTCAGCGGAAGGGGAATCCTGTTAGAGGAAGCCCCTGATTATGAGGCCCTGCGTTTGATTTACACGCATCAGTCCCCCCCGCTCAAGGACATTCTCTATATCGTCAATAAGCGCAGTTTTAACTTCTATGCCGAAATGCTGCTGCGCCAGCTGGCCGTGCAGGCCGGGCACAAAGGGTCGGTAGAGGCCGGATTAAAGGAGCTGTACGGCTTTTTGCACCGTCATGGAATTTCTACAGAAAACGTCTTGCTCTACGACGGAAGCGGGCTCTCGCGCGACAATCAGCTTACCGTGCAGACCCTGCTGGAGGTACTGCAGGTCATGGCCCAGCGGCCGGATTTTGCGGTTTATTATAATTCTTTGGCCACGTTACAAGACCGGGGCGATTTACTTCTGCTGCGGCGCTTTTTGGCTCCGTTTCAACGCACGCAGGATGTGCATGTAAAGGGCGGTACTTTAGACGGCGTCAAGGCCCAAGCGGGCTATGTCCGCGCCCAAAACGGGGAGCTGATTGCTTTTGCCTTTATCGCCAATAATTTAATCGCCCAGGACGAAGGCATCAACCGCTTTTACGAGGACCTGCTCAAACTGCTTTTACAACAACCCCAAAAATAAAAACCTTTTGGAAAATAGCGGGATACACCATAAGACAGGCGGAGCAAATTGTTCATTTGCTCCGCCTGCGCAAATGTTAGCGGCACCCGTTGTTAATTCCCCGTAACGCGGATCTTCTTCCACTTCCCTTGCAGCACTCTCCCCACCATCGCCACCGCCGTCAACCCCGCATAAAACGTCAGCCAGCTCCACACGGCAAACACACTGCCATGCCATTTATATACAATCAGCCACGTCCCCGGGATGAGCAGGCCCCATGCGCACACCAGCATCACCAACATATAAAACTTGGTGTCGCCTGCGCCGCGCAAGGTTTCGCCAAAAATCAAGTACGTAGCGTCAAAAACCACAAAGCAGCTGACCAGTTTCATCAGCGGATAGGTCTTGGCGGCAATTTCCCCGGCATGGGGAGATCCGGCCGGGATGAACAGCCCCACAAACCACGGCGCAAAAAAGAAGAAAGCCACCCCTACCGCTCCGGCATACGCATAGCCTAATTTACACGCATTTTTAAGCACCTGCACGCTTAAATCCGGCCGGCGCAAGCCTTGGTATTTGCTGACTAAAATCTGTATGCCCATGCCCATTCCCAAAATGACCATAAACACCACCGGCTGCATGGACATGACAATATTGCTGGCTTCCAAAGAAAGCACGTCAATATTGCCCACCATAAAGGTAAACAGCGTAAAGGACATAATATCCATTAAAAAGCCAAATCCGTTGGGCACTCCAAAGCGCAGCAGCCGCGCAAACACCGGCTTATAAAAGCCCGCCAGCTGTGCCACTTTAAAGTGCTTGCGCGTGCGCGAGCCAAAAATCAGCGTGCCGTAAATGACCGTCATCACCATAGACCCAATGACCGTGGCCCAGGCCGCACCGTCTATGCCCATGGGAGCAAACCCCAGCTTGCCAAAAATCATTACATAGTCTAGCCCGATGTTGACCACATTGCCGCACAAGGCCGCATACATGGGCACCTTGGTGTTGCCGCGGCCGCTAAAAAAACTGGCCAAGGCGCTGTTAATGACCGAGAAGCCGGCAAACAAATTTAAAATGGTGAAGTATTTTATTTCCAGCGGGGTTACTTCCGGGCCGTGCCGAAACAAATTGATAATGGCATTTCCCACAGGGGTCAAGGCGGCTAAAAGGAGCGAGGAAATAATAGCCAGCCATACGCCTTGCCACAAGGAAACCGTTACCGAGGCCCGCTTTTTGCGTGCATAATACTGCGAGATAAACACACTGGTATAGCTGGCCAGCCCCATAAACAGCGCGGCAAAGGTCATAGCCAGTACACCCCCGGGCACGCACGCGGCCAACGCGTCATGGCTAAACCAAGACAAGAACATCCGGTCCGCAAACTGCATGGTAACTTGTGCGGCCATCGTTACAATGAGCGGATAAGACAAAAACCATAATTCCCGCAAAGAGGCGGGCGGGTAAGCCTGCGTTTGTTTCAATTCCTTCTCCTGCGTCCATTAAAAAACCCGCGCCCTGAAGCGCGGGTCTGTAAAGTCTAAAAAATAAAGTTATTTTTTAACGACTTTCACGGCTTTCGGGCCTTTTTCGGATTCTACAATTTCGAATTCCACTTCTTGGCCTTCGGCTAAGGTTTTAAAACCATCGCCCTGAATTTCTTGGTAGTGCACAAAGAGATCTTTAGAACCGTCTTCGGGCGTGATGAAACCATAACCTTTTTGGTCGTTAAACCACTTCACTTTTCCGTTTGCCATTTTACTGTTTACTTCCTTGTATGATTTATTTCGGATACCTAAACTTAATAGGTATCTATAAGTATTATAGCATAACTTTTCATTTTTCACACAAATTTTTATTTTCTCCTCTTCTTTTTTGCTATAGTAAGGCTATGGTTCTATTAGAAGCTGTGCCTAATCTCAGCGAAGGCCGCGACCCGGCCGTCCTGCTCACCTTGCAAAACACCCTCCGCGCGCAGCGCGGCGTGCGCCTCTTGGGGGTGGATGCCAATCCGTGCGCCCACCGCGCGGTGTTTACACTCTTGGGTGAGCCAGACGCCCTGCTTTCTGCTCTGTTTGATCTGTTTGTCCAAGCGGCACGCTACATAGATATGCGCGTTCATCACGGGGCCCACCCGCGGCTGGGCACGGTGGACGTCTGCCCGCTGGTGCCGCTGCAGGGCCTTACCTTGCCGCAAGCCGCCGTCATAGCCAACTCCTTGGGGCGGCGCGTGGGGCAAGAGCTGGGCATCCCCGTATATTTATATGAAGCCGCCGCCACGGCGCCGGAGCGAAAAAACTTGGCCTTTCTTCGGCGGGGAGAGTATGAAAACTTGGCCGACAAATTGCAAAGACTGCCGCCGGACTTCGGTCCGCACACACTCACGCCGTCCGCTGAAAAAACAGGCGCTACGGTCATCGGCGCGCGGCCGGTTTTAATTGCCTTTAATATCAATTTAAATACGGAAAATGTGCGCCCTGCGCAAGCCCTCGCCGCCCGCCTGCGCCAGAGCAGCGGCGGATTAAAGGGCGTAAAGGCCATCGGGTGGTATATGGAAAATTTCCGCCGGGCGCAGGTGTCTTGCAACATCACCGATTTTCACGCTGCGCCGCTGGCCCGGGTGTTTGAAACTTGCCGCCGCTATGCCGCGCAACTGGGCCTGCAAGCCACGGGGTGCGAGCTGGTGGGATTGGCGCCGCTGGAAGCACTGCTGGCCGCCGGACGGCATTATGCGCCGGAGAAAAACTCCCCGCGCGCTTTGCTGCAAGCCGCCGCCCGCGGGCTGAATTTAAATGAAGTAAAACCCTTTGACCCCCGGGAACAAATCTTGGAAATTAAGGCCGGATTAGCTGCGTATTAAGCCGCAAAAAAGCCGGCAGCGGCACGGCTTCCGCGCGCACTTGCGGGGGCAAGTCCGCCGTCTCTAGAGCCGCCGTTACCGCCGCTTGATCATACCCGCTGAGCACCAAGGAATTGTAAAGCGTTTTGCGCTTGTGCGCAAAGGCCGCCTGCACCAGCCGCGCAAAACGCCGATACTCCGCGGCCGTGGCAAAGGGCGTTTGTTTTTTGGCAAAGGCCAGCACCCGGCTTTCCACTTTCGGGGGCGGATTAAAACAGGCCTTGCCCACCTTGAGCAGCGGTTTGATTTCGGCGCGCAGCTGGCTTAAAATACTCAGCGGCCCGTAGCCCGCCGCGCCGGCCGGGGCCAAAATGCGTTGGGCCTGCTCTTTTTGAAACATAAACACCGCGCCGTCAAAGTGCGGCCAAGAGAGCACCTTATCTAAAATTTCTGCCGCGTCTATGTAGGGTAAATTGCTCACAAAAAAGGTCGGCTCGGCGGGTAAAGCAGCCAAATCAAATTCTAAAAAATCCGCCAGCACTATATGCCCCGCCAGCGCGGGCCAATGCGCCAGCAAATACGCCTGCATTTGCGGATCAATTTCCACCAAGGTCAACTGCGCTAAATTTTTAAGCAGCAGTTTTTGCGTCAGCGCACCCCGTCCGGGGCCGATTTCCACCACCCGCCGCACCTGTGGCGGCACGGCGGCGACGATGCCTTCTATCACGCGCTCACTCGTCAAAAAATGCTGTCCGTACTTTCTCACGGCTCCTCCAAAATTTTTAAATTGCGCCGGGCGGTTTTATTCTCCGGGCTTAGCTGCAGCACAGCCCGGTACTGCGCCGCGGCTTGCGCGTCATCGCCGGCGATGACGGCCGCCGTGCCCAACCCCAATCCGGGCAAAATATCCTGCGGATTTCGCGCCTGCGCGGCGGAAAAAGCCGCCTGCGCCGCCCCGGCCTCTCCAGCAAGCAAGGCCGCCAATCCTTGCAAAATCAAATACTCGTTCAACGGCCGTTGCCGGACCAATTCTTCCAAATCCGTTTGGATTTCCTGCACATAGCGCGCCCAAGTTTTGCCCATGAGCCACAGGCCCATATCGTTACCCACAATGCGCGGGTCATACACGGCCTTGGGGGCGGTGGTGCGGTTTTGGCCCAGCGCCGCGGGCGAGGCATAATCTAAGGTGCGGCCTTGCAGGGTCATACTCACATCGTAGCGGTCTGATGCGGCGGATACGGCCCGGTCCAATTCGGCGACGAGTTCCTGTACCTGACGGGAGCGGGCCTCTGTATCGGTGGCATTTAAAACAAAGTTACGCTTAAAGGACAAGGAGGACGTCCCCGCCGCCCCGGCCGCCGAACTGGAGCGCAGGGTTTCATACGCCTCAGAAAAGCGGCTTTTGCCCGACGGGGCGGCCGCGGCGGCGGGCTCATATTCCAGCGCCACTTCCACCTGTATATCCTTTCCGGCGGGGACCTTGAGTAAATTGTCCTTAAATTTTTCTATTTGTTCTTGGAAACGCTCCAGGGAGCGGCCGCTGGCGCGGTACACGGCATTCAGTGCTAATCCGCCCTCTTTAAACGGGGCGATAGAAAAGGCCCCCTCCAGCACTTCACGCGCCAGCGCCGTTTGGTCTTGGCGCAAGAGCAAATAGGCGTAGCGCAGCCGGGCCACAAAGTCGCCGGGTTTGGTTTTGACGGCCTTTTTGTAATATTTTAACGCGGCGGAATAATTTTCGCGCTTTTCGTACAAGGCGGCCAAGGCCAGCTGGGCGTCCTCATAGCCAGAAAAGAAGCGCAAGGCTTTTTTATAGGCGGCCTCGGCCTGCGTATCGCGCCCCATAAGGTCGTACAGCGTGCCCAGCTGATACTGGTAAAGCGGCGCGCGCGGAGCCAGCTCCACCGCTTGGCGGTAGTGGTCCAAGGCGGGCTCATACTTCTTTTGCGCAGCGTAGGTGGAACCCAAATTCATATGCGTGTCGGCCTTGTAGGGGTTGATTTGGTTGGCCTGCAAAAAGTGCGTCTGCGCTTGGTTTAAGTCGCCTTTCCACCCCCAAGCAATACCCAACAGTTGGTAGGCCATGGCGTTTTGCGGATCTAAACGCAGCCCCTCGCGGTATTCGGTCATGGCGGCGTCCACCCGGCCCGCCCAATATAAAGAAGCCCCGTACAGCAAATGCGGCAGCGCGTCTTGCGGATTTTTGATGATAGCCTTGGCAAAGCTGTTGGCGGCAGCCTGGTAGCGCGCGGCGGACATTTCATTCATTCCCCGGCGCATATCAGAAACAGACTGGTCCAGCATTATACGGTCCCACACCGTTTGGGAATAGTCGGTCTTAATTTCTTTTTTGCCGATAGAAAACGGGAAAAACGCCTGCGCGGACGGCGCGGCGAAAAGCAAGCAAAAAAGGAGCAGGGCCAAGCCCCGGCGGCGGTTGGACATAGAATTATTGTAGCAATATTGCGCACCCCCGGGGAACGAAAAAACAGGAGTATTTACCCCCGCCGGGCACCTACATATAAAAACCCCGGGGCTTATTTCGTCCCCGGGGTGTAAAACTTACGGCTTATTATTCGCCCGCTTGTTGCGTTTCGGTTTCGTGGCCGATACCTGCTACAGATTCGGCGCCCTTTGTAGCGTCCTTGCTGGATGCGCGGACCTTCTGCAGGCCGGAGCGAGGTTTGTTATCCAAACCTACGCGGCAGACCATTTCCAAATAACGCATAGCTTCTGCGGTGGACATCGTTTCCGAACCGTAGGTCTTATCGCAGCCGTCAGCGTCTTTGTACAACGGGCTGTACGCATTCCAATAGACTCTGCGGTTTTGGGCATCCGCCGCCACCGTGGCGGCGCGATTCCAAGACGCACCTTTCGTCAAGGAAAGCTCTTTGAGCGGGTAGATATCCCCGTTGCCCGCTTTGCTCGCACGCTTATTCATATCATTGATAAAGGTGCGGCTGGGCGAGCCTTTCCATACATAGTTGCCGTAGTGATACTCGTACGAGGTCAACTTCGGATTGTACCCGTAAAAGCGCGGGTTCAACCCATAAGAACCTTTTTTGACCGGGTAGCCGCTATCGGTAGAAGTATCCGCGGGGAAATACACGCTGTCTTGCCCGATGTAGCTGGCAAACGCACCGAACGTGTTGTTATACGGCAAACCTTTGTTGTTTTTGTCTACATTGGAAATGCCGTTAAAGGTGGAATAAATTGTCTTATCCTTGGCAACCGTAGACACAATTCTGCCCAGCTGGCACACCGCCGCTTTGGGGATGCCGGCACTGATGCCCTCTTTGACGGCGATATTGGCCGCATCCATTAAGTTGGCAATGCTGGGGTTGGTGCGGGAATATACAATAGGATTATCTTTGTACTTGCTATTGTATTTGTCCTTTACCATATTCATAAACTGCTGGGCCGCCGCAGACTGCACCACAATGTTATCCGTGGCATTGGGCAAGCATGCAGCAATGTCAGCATTGGGGTACAAAGCCGCCCCGTCTAACACATTGCCACCATTTTTGATGGCCTCGGTAGCTTTCTGCATAGCTTGACGGCGGGCCTGATCAGACATCTCAGCCAAGGTGGCCGCCGTGGCCGGGATAGTCAAAGACTCCTCAGCCAATTTTTTTCTTTGCGACGGAGTAGCCGGGATGTCCCCTAAGCGGTAGGCAAAGGTCGTAGCGGCCCCTTTTCCCTCCGCATTGATGGGTACCTCTTGCGGCTCTACTTTTGTGCCGTCATCGCCTTCCTGCGCGATAACCGCGGCTTGTTCGGCGGGCACCGGGGTGTAGCCGGTGTTGTCTTTAGACTCCTTTTTGTCAAAAGTAGCCGTCCAGCGGGCATCAATTTGACCGCTCTTTTGCATCAATTTCTGCTGCTCTTGCGTCGGTTCATATTGAAGGCCTACCGTCCCGGCCTGCGCCACCTCACCCATAGCCGGTCCCGTTTCAAACAGTTTGTTACCGTTCATATCATGAACCGCCAACTTGACCTTGATGTTCTCCCCTGCAGCACCGTGTACTTTCGGGTCAAAGGTCAAGGTTGCCTCCAACAAGGACGGGTTTTCAATCGTTTCCGCCTTGATGTTGAACCCTGCAAACTGGCAAACCACACGGGCAGAATCTACCTTCTTGCCACCAGCCAAGGTCGTGCGGGTAGAGCCGTCCACATGCGAGAAAGAGCTCTCGTACACACGCCACTTGTCATTAAGTTTGGCAGAGTCTTCCTTGGAGTCGTTCTTGCGGCGCAAGACATAGTAGCTCTCAAAGTCCACATAGGCCATGGGCAAGACGTCCACCGGCATATTTCTCACTTTCACCTGCTTTCCTTTGGCATTCGTGGCTTTGGTTTCATTGCCACCTTTAGACATCGGGTGCTTGAAAGCATAACCTTCAATAAAGTACAGCTGCAAAGCATTGAAGGCTTCTTCGCCGGAAACCGCTTTTCCGTTCTTCTTCAAGCCGAGCTGCCCCAGCACATCCATCGTTTTGGCTTTGAAGTCTTGCCATTTCAAGGCAGGACCTTGCGCCACATAGATGACGCACGCGTCGTTGACATCGTCACGCTGCAAGTCATCATAATTATCCGCGGCGTAGCGGCTATAGGCCTTTTTGGTGGCCGATTTTGCTCTAACATCCCCTTCAGCCCCGCGGGCATTCTCTACCGCCGCCACACTCTGCTTATTGGCATTTTTATTGCCCATACCGCAGAGGTAGTGCGTACCGGCATTGTCAAACGGCACATAATTTTTAGCCACTATGACGTGGTATTTATAGCGCCAGCTGGCGGCCTTGCCACTGGTCTGCAATTCAAAGTTATGCGTGGTGTCCACCGCTTCACAATCAAAGCGATCTTTTACCTCTTTGGAGCTGGCACCCTTGATGCTGTTACCCAAGCAATAAGCACGTTTTCCAAAGAAGCCCAAATCACCACCAGCGCCCTTGGCATCCACCCATTCAATGGCACCGTATTC
>CAVDMZ010000009.1:0-19287 GCA_963610115.1 Duodenibacillus sp. | reverse complement strand
TCTATCGGGGATCTCAACCTTATGAGAAAACGACGAGATTCCCGATACCAACCTTCGGGAATGACGTAAGGAATAGGTGTTTACGCGGCTTTACACTCATTGAGTTATTGGTCGTTGTACTCATTATTGGCATATTGGCCGCAGTGGCTCTGCCGCAATATCAAAAGGCGGTTTTGCGCAGCCGCTACGCCCAAACGCAAATTTTGGCGCGCAATTTGTATGACGCACTGCAACGTTATTACTTGGCCAACGGGGAATATCCCGTGGATTTAACGGATTTGGATATCCAGGTTGCGGGTGCTTTTAGTGAGGACAACAGTAACGTTGTTTTTGGGAATTACCGTTGCACTTATTACTTTAGAAAGTCGAATGTAGTTGATTCGGTTCTTTGCGTCGTAACTGATTCTGATTTTTTTGGTACCCGTTATTTTTTGGATAAAAATTCGCCCGACAAAGTAAAACGTTATTGCATAGCCAAGTCGGGTGCGGTGAAGGAACAAGAAATCTGTCAGGCCGAAACAGGAGCCACTCCTTTTGACAGCGGTGCCGGCGGGATGCATTACGAGTATGACTCTTAAAAACTGCAAAAAAAGCGCGGGTTTTTGTCCCTCGCTTTTCTGGTGTTTTAGAGGAATATACTAAAAAAGTTTTAAAATTTCCCCGGGCTTGCGCACCATATGGGCGGGGGAATACGCGCGCAGTTCTTCTTCACTACGAAAACCCCACAGCACCGCGCAGGCCTCCACCCCGGCATTGCGCGCGGTCTGCATATCCACGTCCGAATCGCCCACATACAGCGTATCGGCCGGGGCAATGCCGGTTTGCGTTAAAATCTCTTGCACAAACAGCGGGTTGGGTTTGGTGGGCAGGCCCTCGCGCTGGCCCAGCACCGCCGCAAAGGCAATTTCCGGGAAAAAGTGTTTCACCAGCTCCTGCGTGGCCGCTTGGTATTTGTTGGAGGCCACCGCCAGCTTGATCCCGCGGGCCTGCAACTGCTGGAGAACGGCGGGGATGCCGTCGTACGGGCGGGTCAAATCGGTGCCGTGTTCGTGGTAATAGGGGACGAATAAATTCCGCACGCGCAACACATTCTCCGGCGTGCGTGCTGCCTCGGGCAGAGCCCGTTCAAAAAGTTTATTGATTCCGTTTCCTACAAAACGCAAATACGCCTGTGTGGGGTGGGTGGGGAAATGTAATTTGTCCAACGCCTGGTTGGTGGCGGCGGCCAAGTCGGCCAGGGTGTTGAGCAAGGTGCCGTCTAAATCAAAGATGATTAATTTTTTCATAGTTATATTGTAGAATTTTGCGCGGTCAGATAGTTTGGCAAATTTGGCGGAGATAGTGTGCGGCGCGGCGTTGGCTGTCTGCACAAGTGGGGGCAAAATCAGTCAAACATGCCACGGAAAAACGCAAATTTTTGGGCAGATTTTTTAGGGCTTTTTCCTCACACGAGCCGCAAATAAACAATGCGGGTTTGCGGTGCTTGGCGGCCGCTTGCAAAGCGGCCAGCGGGGCCTTGCCAAATAAGGTTTGCGTGTCTAGCTTGCCTTCGCACGTGATGATTAAATCCGCCCACGCGGCCCATGTATCCAACGGCAAATGCGCTTGCAAAAAATCCGCACCTAAGATAATTTTTGCATCCAATACGCCATACAGCCCGGCGCATAAACCGCCTGCGGCGGCGGTGGAGGGCGTGCGCGCGATATCGCGTCCGGTGGCTTTTTTGACGGCCCGTGCATATACCGTTAGGGCCTTTTCCAGCGTGCGCACTTGGGCGGGCGTGGCCCCCTTCTGCGGGCCGAACACCCGGGCCGAACCTTGGGGCCCCAGCAGCGGATTGGTTACGTCTGCCACGGCGTGAATTTGTACCTTATTAAAAAGTGTGGGCAGCGACCCCAAATCTAGCCGGGCCAAACGCTGCAGCGGCCGCGCGCCCAAGGGCAAAACCCGGCCGTTTTTATCCAGCAGCCGCGCGCCCAAGGCTTGCACAAGGCCTGCTCCGCCGTCGTTGCACGCCACGCCGCCCAAGCCGACATAAATTTTTTGGGCTCCTTTTTTAAGCGCGTGGGAGAGCACCTCGCCCACGCCGTAGGAGGAGGCTCCCAGCGGGTCCAGTTCTTCTTTTTTAGCAGAGCCCAACCCGCAGATGCGGGCGGTTTCCAAGACGGCCGTTTTTTGGGTGGGTAGCCAAAGATATTGTGTAGCGGCGGTTTGCAAGAAAGCGTTTTTGGCGCGGCAACGCACCCTGCGGGCCGCCGGAAAGAGCGTTTGGAAAAAATCTATAAATCCGTCCCCGCCGTCTGACAAGGCGGCGGCCTTTACCGTATGCCGCGCCCCCAAGGCCCGCGCCAAAACGCGCGCCGTTTGGCGCGCGCTGAGAGAACCTTTCAGTGCATTGGGCAAGGCTAAAATCTTCATTAAAACTTCCAGCTGAATTTCAGCGAAGCGACGGTGTTAGCGGCGGCGGAATCTTTAAAATCGCCGGAATAGGGGCTGTAAAATTCCTGCACCTCCAGCCCCAGCAGCAGGTCATCCAGCCACATTTCCACGCCCAACCCGGCGGCAGCGATAAAGGTGCTGTTGCTCAAGGTTTCCCCTTGGATCACGCCACGGTAGTTTAGCGAGAGCATACGATACCCCGCCATCGCCGTAAAATAAACCGAGAACAAGCTGTCCGGGCTGAAATAGTAATTTCCTTTGACCATGAGGTCAATGAGCTGTCCGCTGGTATTTACACTTAAATCTGATCCCGGGGGATAAGGCAAATTCGGCGTGCGGCCCGCCGCCGCGGCCGCGGCGATTTCGGCCTGGTTGGCCTCTTCTATGGCGGGGTCTTTGTCATCAAAGGAGCCGTTGGGAATATTGGCAATAGCCACCGCCGGGCCAAGCCACAAATTGCTGCTTTTTAGCCGCCACAGCAGGGACGCTTCGGCCCGGACGGCCGTACCGCCCACGTCGTAAGCATCCGTGTTTTCAAAGCCTTTTCTTGCGGAGTTGTCTAACTTTAAATCATTGGTTTGTCCGCCCACGGAAATGGAAAAATAACGGTGGGTATTGCTGTCTTTGGGGCGGGCGGCTTTTTTGGCCTCGGCCTTCTTTTTCTTTTCTAACTTGCCGCTGCGGGCGGCTTCGGCCGTTTGGGCAATGTCCTCTTCTTGGCTTGGGTGCAGGCCCGTTAAAAAGGCTTCCTCTTCGCTCTTTTGTTTGGCGCGCTGGGCGCGGATTTGCGCGGCGGAAATTTCCTGTACGGTTTGCACCTGTCCGTTGACAATTTCGGGCTTTTTGGCGTCAAAAACTTTTTCAATATCGGAGTCAAAACTCAGCCCCCCTGCCGCAGGCGCAGCGGCGGCAGAAGGCCCAACCGCGTTGGACGGCGTCTGCGCGGCCGCGGCTTGCGCTTGGGCCGCTTGCTTTTGGGAAATGGTTTTTTGGGCCGCGTCGCCTTGTTCATAGTCGTACACTTCCACCGATACGATTTGGGGCATATCTATGTTGACTACGCCGCTGTCGGTTTGCAGCTTGAGGTTAAATTCGTCCAAGTCCAAAATTACGCCCACCAGCTGTGTGCCGCCCTTGAGGTGGACGCGGTGCTTGTCGGGCAAAATAGCCTCCACTTCCCGTTGATTGAGCACCACCGGCCCGTACGGGGTGGAAAGATTGAGCGTGTATTCGGTTTGGGAAGTGATAGACCCGCTGATAAAGGTCCCGTTTTTGAGTTTAACGGTCTCTGCGCAACAGAGAGAAAAAAGGAAAAGGGATAAACACAACAAAATACTTTTTTTCATGCAAGGCTCCGGCGTAAGCAGAGAGAGGAGCGGCCGCAAGACCGCTCCTTTAGATTTTATTTATTGTCCAAACTGCTGACGACAACTTCTTCCTTTTGGGCTTCACAGCAGCACGGCGCGACAGCTCTGACGATTTTGCGCAGACCCTTCAAAAGGGCCGCAATGGTCAAAAAGCCCAGCATCATGCTCAGCGCATTGGCCAAGAAACCCAACAGGCTTTGCCAATAGGACGCGCCGGACAACATCGGCGACACACTCATCAAATAAACAATGTAGAGCGTGTAAAGCAACGTAACGTAAAATAAAGCCACAAAAATCCAGTACAGCCCTCTGAGGCAGAACCAGTTATGCGGCCACCATTTCGTTTTGCAAGACATGGTATGCTCCTTGATATCAGATTTGGCCGTGCCACGCACAGCCCGTACTTTTATATTGTATCAAAAGAAAAGCACAAAAGCGTTTTTTGCCTGCTCTATGCGGGGTTAGTCTGCCGGGTGTGCCGCGGAGAGCATTTGCCGGGCATGCTGTAGGGCGGTTTTGTCTTGGTCGTTTAAAGCCCCCAGCATCCGGGCGATTTCTTTTTCGGTGTCCGGGGCATTGAGGCGTTGCAAGGTAACGTCTGTGGTCTTGCCGTCGGTCGTTTTTTCTATGTGAAAGTGCGTATCTGCACACGCGGCCACGCTGGCCAAATGCGTTACGCAAAGCACTTGGCGCCCTTGCGCCACGGCGCGCAGTTTCTGCCCCACCAGGGCAGCAGTCCGCCCGCCGACGCCATTGTCCACCTCGTCAAACACCATGACGGGCACTTCCCCGGCCAGTACCGTTTTCAGCCCCAGCATCACGCGGGACAGTTCCCCGCCCGACGCCACCGCACGCAGCGGCCGCGGTGCCTGCCCCGGATTGGGCGAGAATAAAAATTCCACCCGGTCCGCCCCGTGGGGCCCCGGATTTTCGCTATCCATTTCTACGGCGATTTCAAATTGTAACCCGTCAAAGCCCAAGGGCCGGATTTCCTTTTCCAAACGGCGGCTTAAACGCACGGCCGCCTCCAGCCGCTTTTGGTGCAGTTGCTCGCATAAGATGTCTAATTCTTGGCGGGCTTTTTGCGCTTGCTTTTGTAATTCTTCTTCTACCAACTGCGCATTTTGCAGGCGGTCCATTTTTGCCTTGAGGTTTTGTGCGGTTTGAAATACATCGCTCAGTTCCGGGCCGTATTTTAATTTCAAGCGTTTGAGTTTCTCGTGGCGGCTGAGCATTTCGTCTAGGGTGTTGGGGTCTGCGTCCAAACTGCCTTGGTAAGTGCTGAGTTGGTCACAGGCGTCAGACAAAAAGGTTTCCGCTTGGGCCAAGGCATCGGCGGCGCCTTGGATATGTTCATCCAGCTCCGCCATTTCTTGGACCTGCTTAACGGCGCGCCCCAACTGGGCCGCGGCCGAATCCTCCGCCCCGTACAAGGCCTGATACGCCTGTGCGCACAGCTCCAGCAATTTGCCCGCGTGTTTGAGCTGGGGGAGTTTTTGCTCCAGTTGTGCGTCCTCGCCTTCTTTTGGGGCGGCGTTTTCAATTTCTTGTAATTGAAACGCGCACAAATCCAGTTGGCGTTGTTTTTCTTGTTCGCTCAGCTGTGCGGCCTCTAATTGTGCCAAGCAGCCGCGCCATTGTTGGTAGGCGGTGCGGACCTTTTGCCCTAGCGGTAAGAGCCCGGCATAGGTGTCCAATAAATTTTGCTGTACTTCGGCGCGCAGCAGGCTTTGGTGTTCGTGCTGTCCGTGAAAGTCCACCAAAAATTTGCCCAGTTCCGCCAAATCTGCTACGGCCACCGGGCGGCCGTTGATAAATGATTTGCCCTTGCCGTTGCGGTCCAAACTGCGCGTGAGTACCACGGAATTTGTTTGCAAAAAGTATTTTTGTTTGAGCGGTGTGCTGATTCCGGCAGCGTCAAACTCGGCCCGTACCTCCAGCTTTTCCGCGCCGTCCTTGATGAAAGACACCGAGCCCCGCGCCCCCAAGGCAAAGCCCAAGGCGGAAATGGCCACGGATTTGCCCGCTCCGGTTTCCCCGGTAAAGACATTGAGCCCCGGCCGGGGGGCAAACTCCACCTGGGAAATGACGGCAAAATTATGTACGGAAAGTTTTTGCAACATCAGCGTTTCCCCCATTCCAGCTTGCGGCGCAACCGCCCAAAGAAATCAAACCGGCCCCCGCAAATCAGTTGGGCCAAATGCGGGCTGCGGCGCACCGCCACCCGGTCTCCCGCGTGTAGTTCAAAGCTCTCTTGTCCGTCCAAGCTGACTACGGCGGTTTCTTCTTTATTTTTGAAGACGGGGGTAAACTCCAACTGTGCGCCGGCCCTTAGGAGCAAGGGCCGCTGGGTCAGGCTGTGCGGACAAATGGGCGTGAGCAGCAAGACCTCCAAATCCGGCTCCACAATGGGCCCTCCGGCGGCCAAAGCGTACGCAGTGGATCCGGCCGGTGTAGATAAAATCACGCCGTCTCCGTAAAAGCATTTGAGCTCGCGGCCGTTGCACAGGGCTTGCAGGGCAAAGGCCCGGGGCTGATTGGTTTTGATGACGCAATCATTGAAAGCCAGCAGGCCTTGAAAGAGGGGTTGCTTTTGGCGCACGATATCACAGGAGAGCAAAATCCGCTGGCTGACTTCGTAGTGCCCTTGCAGAATTTGGCGCAGACATTCCTCGGCCCCGGCCGCCTCACAGGCAGACAAGAAACCCAAACTGCCGCAGTTGACGGCCAGCACCTTCATTTCCAGCGCGGCCGCTTGGCGGGCGCAGCGCAAGGTAGTGCCGTCCCCGCCCAGGCTGACGCACAGGTCCGCCGGGTGCTGGGGAATAGTCTTGTAATCGGTTAAAATGCGGCTGCCGATGCCTTGGGTATGCAAAAAATCCGCCAGCCGCCGGGCGGTTTGCTCCGCGGCGGGTTGGGAAGGATTGCAGACGAACAGGACCCGGCTGATGTTCATAGCACTTCATTCTAGCAAAATCTTGAGCGCCCGCGCACGGGGCCGTCTAGTGCAAAAGAGTCTTTGCCTTCGGCGGCGCGGGAAGGCCAAAATGCTATAATATACATTAAGACTAGCAAGGAGCTTGTTATGTGGGATTATACCGATAAAGTCATGGACCACTTCCGCCACCCGCGCAATGTGGGGGCCGTGCCGAATGCCGACGCCACGGGCCAAGTGGGCAGTTTGGTATGCGGGGACGCGTTGAAACTGACGCTGAAGATTAACAAAGAAACCGAAGTGATTGAAGATGCCAAATTTGAAACCTTCGGCTGCGCCAGCGCGATTGCTTCCTCCTCCGTGTTAACGGAGATGATTAAGGGAAAGACCTTGGCAGAGGCCTCTAAAATTACCAACCAAGACATTGCCGACGAGCTGGGCACGTTGCCCGCTGAAAAAATGCACTGTTCCGTGATGGGCATGGAAGCCTTGGAGGCGGCCGTAAAGAGCTACCGCCAAGGGGGGCAGCCCGTGGTATTTGAACAGCAGGCCGAAAAAATAGTCTGCCACTGCTTTAATGTCTCTGAGGACACCATTATCAAGGCCATCCGCGCCAACCACCTCAAAACGGTGGAAGAGGTAACCTTTTATACCAAGGCTGGCGGCGGTTGCGGCCAATGCAAAGGGGAAATCCAAAAGATTTTAGATAAAGTGAACTCCTGCGCCCTGCCGGAGGAAAAACCGGCGGACGAAAAGCCCTTTTCCGAGATGACGATTGTGGAAAAAATCAAACGCTTGGAACAAGTGTTGGAGGAGTTCATCCGCCCGCAGCTCAATAAAGACGGCGGCAGCGTGGAACTGGTGGATGTGAGCGGCAGCGTGGTCAAGCTGCGCTTGCTGGGGATGTGCCACGGCTGTTTGGCCGCGGACGCCACCTTAAAGGGCTTTGTTGAAAAAACGCTGAAGGAAAAGTTGGACCCGTCCATTACCGTGGAAAAAGCATAAGGAGCTTACCGTGAAGTTAATTTATATGGACAACAACGCCACCACACAGGTGGCTCCCGCCGTGGCCGAGGCCATGCGGCCGTACTTTACGCAGAAATACGGCAACGCTTCCTCTATGTACCCGCTGGCGGCGGAAGCCAAAAAAGCTATGGATATCGCCCGCGCGGAAGTGGCGGCGTTGATTGGGGCGGACTATCCGGATGAAATCATTTTCACTTCCTGCGCCACGGAGAGCGACAATACGGCTGTTTTTTCCGCGGTGCGCAGTTTTCCGCAAAAAAAGCACCTCATCACTTCTGCGGTGGAGCACCCGGCGGTATTGCACCCCTTTCAATTTTTGCAGGCGCAGGGCTACCGGGTGGACTACATCGGGGTGGATGCCCAGGGCCGCTTTGATATGGAGCAGTACAAAAAAGCCCTTACAGAGGACACGGCTTTGGTGTCTGTCATGTGGGCCAACAGCGAAACGGGGACCTTGTTCCCCGTGCCCGAAATTGCCGCCTTGGCCAAACAGCACGGCGCTTTATTTCATACGGACGCGGTGCAAGTAATGGGCAAAGAGCCCGTTACGGTCAAGGGTACGGGCATTGATATGCTGTCCTTGTCCGGGCATAAATTTCACGCACCCAAGGGCGTGGGGGCCTTGTATGTACGGCGCGCGACGCCCTTTCGGCCTTTTCTGCTGGGCGGACACCAGGAAAGGGGCCGCCGCGGCGGCACGGAGAATATCCCCTATATTGTAGGGCTGGGTGCGGCGGCGGTGCTGGCCAAAACCCGCACCGGGGACGGCACCTTGCAGAAAATCGCCGCTTTGCGCGATCGCTTGCAAGAGGGGTTGCTGCGCCGCATTCCGGACAGCAAGTTGAACGGAGATCCGCAGCACCGCGTGGCCAATACGGTCAATATCAGCTTTGGTTATGTAGAGGGCGAGGCTATTTTAATGCACCTCAATGAATACGGCATTTGCGCTTCGTCCGGCTCGGCCTGCACGTCGGGCTCGTTGGAGCCGTCGCACGTATTGCGCGCCATGGGGGTGGATTTTAAGTTCGCCCACGGGTCGGTACGGTTTTCCCTGTCGGAGCAGAACACCTTAGAGGAAGTGGACAAGGTCTTGGAAGTGATGCCCGGCATTATAGAAGGCTTACGCAAAATATCGCCCTTTTCCCGCTTGGCTTAATGGGAAAGGAGCCTTTTTCAAGGATGCCCCCGCTTGCCGAGGGCGTCTTTTTTTGTTAGGATAAACAGAGAAACCGCCGGTCCGTTTCCCGGCTCTACCCCAAGGAGATTTTCCAATGAAGAAACTGCTTTTGGCGTTTGTACTGCTTTTGTCGGCCGCAGGGTTGTTTGGCAAAACTACGGTCATTTACCATACCAGCGATACGCACGGCTTTTATTATCCGCGCAACGGGCAGGGCGGTTTTGCCGCCTTGGCCAATGTGCTTAAAAACGGGCCCAAACATTATTTGCTCTTAGACAGCGGCGATTTTTCCAACGGCACGGCGGAGGCCAAGGCCTCCCAGGGTCTTAAAAGCGTGGCCTTGATGAACGCGCTGGGCTATCACGCCACCACCATTGGCAACCACGAGTTTGATTTCAAAGACCCCGCGGTGGAGCCGATACTAAAAAACATTAAATTTTCCGTACTGGCGGCCAATTTTTTTGAACGCAAAACGGGCAAATATCCCCCGCTGGTTAAACCGTATGAAATCTTTGATGTGGACGGGGTGCGTGTAGCCGTAATTGGGCTGGCCAACCGCTACCCGACCAATGCAAGCAAACTTTATAAATTCGGCAAACCCTTGGCCGCCTTGGAAAAGGCCCTAAAGGAAGTGGAAGAACAAAAGGTCCATGCCGTGGTGGTCATCGTACACGACGCCTTGCAGGACACCAAACACGGCACCTTGGCGTATGTAGGGCAGATCGGGCAGAAATTTGGTGGCCGCGTACAGGTGGTTTTAGGCGGGCATGCGCATCACATTGTGCAAAATAAATACATTAACGGCACCTTGTTTGTGGAAAGCGGCTGCTACCTTCAAAATGTCAGCAAGGTAACGATACAGACCGATGATAAAACAGGCCAATTTGTTTCGGCCCAATCAGAGTTAATCCCGCTGGTGATTGAAAAGGTGGGTGAGGATGAAAAGATCAAGGCCTATGCCGAATCGCTTAAAGAGCCGGGTATGGATGAGGTGTTTGGGGAAGCGGCAGAAAAAATCAGCCGTTTTTCGCCCGTCAAAGAACACAAAGACGGTCCGCTTAATGATTGGATTGCCGACTTGGGCCGCGCCGCGGCCGGCACGCAAATTTTTGTGCATAACAACGGCGGTACCCGCGTAGATATGCAAAAGGGCCCCGTGACCCGCCGCGACACGACAGACATTCATCCCTTTGACAACGGCATCGTAACCATGACGGTGGACGGCAGCTTTTTGAAATATTTGGTTAAAAAATCTTTGTTACCGCGCAGCCTATTTACCTATTCCGGCATGACGATTACCTACCGCAACCATAAAGGAAAAATCAAGGATTTGCAAATTTTGGTGGACGGCAAGCCGGTGGAAAACCACAAAAAGTACACCTTGGCCAGCAATAGCTACATTGCTTATGGCGGCAGTGAGGGTTGGCCCTTTAAACGCATTAAAGACGAGGACAAAAAAACGCTGGAAGGGGTTACCATCCGCTCTATACTGGAAAACGGGCTCAAAACGCAATCCCCGGTTAAGGCCTTGCCCACAGGACGCATTGTAGAATTTAAATGAAACGGGTCGCCGGGCTGTTTTTTATCTGTATAAGTTTGCTCTGTGCCGGTTGCGGCCGCGAAGAGACGCCTGCTGTAAATTTGTTCTTCACATCAGACATAGAGGGCGTCTTTTGGTCGCGGCCGGAGCCGCGTTATGGCAATGAAGTAACGGGCGGTCTGGCGGTATTAAAAGCTTTTTTGGATAAGCAAACCCTGCCTTTTCTTTTGCTGGAGGGGGGAAACTGGTTTTCCCAAACGCCGGAGGGGACCCTTTCGCAAGGGGGATACTTCAATACGGCCGCGGCCGCGCTGCCTTATGCCGGGCGTTTGTTTACAGAAAAGGATTTGATTTACGGCTGGCCTTCACTCCATAAAATCATGCAGGATTCTCCCGCTCCGTTTATCTTGTCTAATGTGCAAACCGCGCAAGGAGGGCAGCCCGCCGGTTCGCGCCCGTGGATAATCCAAGAGGCAGGAGGCGTCAAACTGGGAATTTTTGGCTTGGTGGGCACTCACGCGGCCCGGGGAAAACAACGGGTAAGCGGCTTAAAGGTAACCGACGAAATAGCCGCCGCGCGCCGCACGGTACAGCTTTTGCGCGACAAGGGCGCGCAGGTGGTGGTGGGGATGAGTGCGCTGGGGTTGCCGGAGGAGGAAACCGCGCTGACCGATGCCCGGCTGGCCGAAGAGGTCAGCGGCATAGACATTATTTTAAGCTCCAACTTGGGCCGCGAACAGGCCGAAACGGACCGCGTGGGCAAAACGCTGATTGTTTACCCCGGCTCTAAACTGGACGGGGTGGGGCGCATCAGTTTATTTATGAATAAAGACGGCAGTTTTGCTTCGGCCCGGTTTGAGGATGTGGTGCTGTACCGGCGCGATTGGGGCGAGGACGCCGCCGTGGCCGAACAGGTGGCGGACATACGCCGTGCGGCCCAAGGGCAAATGGGCCGGGTGGCGGGGAAACTCACCCAGGGTTTACGCGGCCGTTTGGACGGAGAGTCCAACTTGGGAGATTTTGTGGCCGATTGCTTGCGCAAATGGGCCCGCACCGATGCCGCGGTGGTGTATTCCGATTCCCTGCGCGCGGACCTGCCCGCCGGGGAGGTAACGCAATACGATTTATACAAATTATATCCGTATGCAGACCATGTTACCTATTTGACCATGAAAGGCGCCGCCTTGCGCCAAGCTTTGGAGGAAGGGCTGGCCTTGTCGGGCAATTTTGCCCAAATATCGGGTTTGCAAGTGCGCTATAACCCCGGCTTGCCCGCCGGAAAACGGATTTTATCGCTGCAAGTAAACGGCAAGGCTTTTTCTCCCACACAGACCTACCGGGTGGCGGTAACGGACCACGCGCTTTCGGGCGGGGCCGGACACGACGGCTTTATTGATTCTTTAGAATTTAAAAACACCCAAGTGGAGGTGCGCACCGTGTTGCGGCTGTGCCTTGCCGCAAACAAGCCGCTGACGCTTGCGCAAGGGAACCGTTGGAAGGAAACCAGACCATGACCGTGTGGGTGCATCCCTTAAAAATCGGCTCTTTTACGGCCCCCAACAATTTGTGGCTGGCCCCTATGGCGGGGGTCACGGACGGGCCGTTTCGCGCCTTGTGTTTGCGCGGCGGGGCCGGCGTGGTGTGTGCGGAAATGGTGTCGGCACATGCGGTGCATTATGGCAATGCGCGCAGCCGGCGGATGCTGCAGGTGGACGCGCGGGAAAAGCCGGTATCTATGCAGATTTTCGGCTCAGACGAGCAAACCATTGCCGAGGCCGCCCGGGCCGCCGAGGCCTGCGGGGCCGATTTAATAGATATCAATGCCGGGTGCCCGGTAAAAAAAATCAATAAGGCCGGGGCGGGCTGCGTGCTAATGAAGGACCCGGTACACTTGGGGCATTTGGTGGCGGCCGCGGTCAAGGCGGTAAAAGTCCCCGTAACGCTTAAAACCCGTATTGCGCTCAAACGCGGCGTACTTTTGGGAGATGAAATAGCCCGCGTGGCGGAAAGCGAGGGCGCGTCCGCCGTGGCCCTGCACGCCCGGGCGGCGGAGGATGTGCATAGCGGCGCGCCGGATTTGCAGGCCCTGGCCCGGGTATGCGCGGCGGTTAAAATTCCCGTGCTGGGCAACGGCGGTATTGCAGACGGCTTTATGGCGGAGCAGTTTTTTAAGGCCGGCTGTGCGGGGCTGCTCATCGGCCGCGCGGCGGTGGGCAATCCGTATATTTTTCAAGATATCGCCTGTGCGTTAAACGGGCAAACGCCTACCGCGCCGGGCCCGGCGCGCCGGGTGCAAATTTATTTGGAGCTGATTGAAGAAAATGTGCGGTGCTACGGCGAAAAAATCGGCGTCGGGCGCAGTAAGAAAACGGCCGGGTATTGGCTGAGGGACTTCCCCAACGCCGCCGAGGTGCGCGGGCGGTTTGTGCGCTTGGAGCGCGTGGAGGACATCCGCACGCTCTTTGCCGGGTTAACCTTCTGATTTTTCTATACATCTTGCTTTTCTTTTGCTATAATATACAGGAAACCACGAGTCATTAATGCAGCGCCCACCACTGCGCTGCGCTTTAATAACAAAAGGTAGAAATAAAACTTATGACGAAAACTTTTTTGCCTTCCGTCAAGGAAGTGGACACCGCCCGCAAATGGCACCACATTGATGCCACGGGCCAAACCTTGGGCAGATTGGCCACCCGTGTGGCCGTTTTGCTGATGGGTAAACACAAAAGAACCTACACCCCTCATATGGACTGCGGTGATTTTGTCGTTGTTACCAATACCAATAAAATTAAAGTAACGGGTAACAAAATGGAAGAGAAGGTGTATTTCTCCCACTCCGGCTATGCCAAGGGCGCCAAAGAAACCCCGCTCAAACGCCAGTTTGAAAAGGATTCCACCAAAGTATTGGAATTGGCCGTCAAACGCATGTTGGATGTGAACCGCTTGCGCGCGCCGCGCATGAAACGCTTGCGCCTGTTCAGCGGGGAAGAACACGAATTCGCCGGCAGATTTGCCAAATAAGAGGGATGAGTCTTATGAACAATACCAAAGAAATTAAAACCGGCCGCCGCAAAACCTCCGTCGCCCAGGCCAAATTGGCCAAAGGCACCGGGGTTATTACCGTAAACGCCAAGGTACTGGCGGACTATTTTAAAGGCCATGAAAAATATCAGGCTATCGTCAAAGCTCCGCTGACGGTAACGAGCTTGGAAAAGGAATACGATGTAACCGCCAAAGTGCAAGGCGGCGGGATTTCTTCCCAGGCGGGTGCTTTACGCCACGCCATTGCCCGCTCCGTGGCTGAAATCAGCGAGGAGCTCAAGAAGACCGTCAAAAAAGCCGGTTTCCTGACCCGCGACCCCCGTATGGTGGAAAGAAAGAAACCGGGTCAGCCGGGTGCCAGAAAACGCTTCCAGTTTTCCAAACGTTAAGCGTTTCCTGCAAATGTGTTTTACAAAACCCCTTGGCTTTGTTGGCCGAGGGGTTTTTTACGGGGGTGGGGGCATAATTCGTTATAAATTATTTCGGGTGTCGGGTTTGCCCGGGGGGAGCGGAAGGGTTGGCCTTGCCTGGCGGCGCGGCGGGCGGGACCCGCGGCCGCAGAAGGGGAGCGAAAGGGGGCAACGGACGAAGAAATGCGGTAATAATTTACGCTTTTTACAGCACTTCCACAGGAGCAAAGGCCAGCATAAAGGTTCGCACTACCCCATTGGCAAATTGTACCGTGATTTTGCAACTCTCTTCAGATCCGGCCACGGCGGTAATCGTCCCGATGCCAAACACGCCGTGTTTCACTTTGCCGCCGACGGATACTTTTTTCCCGCCGGAAGCGGTGGTAGAGGTCCCCTTCTCTTGCTTGGGGGCGGCGCCGTAAGCCGACGGCTGCCCGGGGAAATGCCGCCGGGTGTCCGACGGGGAAAAGCCGCGCCGCGGGCCGCCGCCGGAAGCGGAAGAGCCCCCATACAAAGCGCCCAGCCCGGCCGAACCCTTATAGGCAGAGGAAGTATAATCCAAATCCCCGTCCTCTATCTCATAGCCGTGTTCGTCATACTTCTTTTGAAATTGGCTGCGGTGGACAAAGCCCTCAAAACCGTTATAGCTGTCGGCGCTGCGTCCGGTGGAGCCGCGGTATCCCCCGCGCCGGGAGGAACCGCCGTAAAATCCGCCCCCCTGCCCGTATAAACCGTATTTGGTTTTATACTGGTCATAGCGCGGCGCGGCGTTTTCCAGCTGTTCGCGGTATTGCTCGTCTAGTAACCCGGACTCAAACAGAAAACGCGAGGGCATATTGTCGTGTATTTCACCGTATTTGCGGCGGCGCAGGGCATAGCTCATAAACAGTTTTTCCCGCGCGCGCGTCATGGCTACATAACACAGGCGGCGTTCTTCCTCCAGCTCGTCTTCATCACTGCATTTAATGGGGAAGAGCTCCTCCTCCAGCCCGGTTACAAACACGGCGTTAAATTCTAGTCCCTTGGCCAAATGCACCGTCATCAGGGTAACCGCGCCCCCCTCGCCCGCTTGGGAATTGTCCGTGCCCGTCAGCAAGGACACCTCCTGCAAAAAGCCCGACAGGGTGGCTTGCTCGCGGCGGTCCTCGTATTCCTTGACGGCGTTAATCAACTCGTCCAAGTTCTGCAAACGGCTTTCGGCTTCGGGGTCTTTGCCCTCATCTAAATCTTTTTGCACGGCGGCGGCATAGCCGGAAGTTTTTAAAATCTTATCCATCACCGCCGTGGGGGAAGAGACAAACATATCCGCGCGCCACCCCTCCACCATGCGCACAAATTCCAGCGCCGCGCGGCGCGCCATAGGCGTCAACTCCGGCACAGATTGCGCCGCCTTTAAGGCCCCGTACAAGGAAAGCCCTTGCTGGCGGGCATACGCGGCAAAGCGTTCCTGCGCGGTCTTGCCTAAGCCCCGCGTGGGCGTATTGATCACGCGCAGCAGGCTAATGTCGTCATTGGGATTAATCAGCAAGCGGGCATAGCAGAGTAAATCTTTAATTTCCTTGCGGTTATAAAAGCTGACCGTTCCCACCAAACGGTAAGGGATTTGGTAGCGGCGGAAGGTTTCTTCAAAATTACGGCTCTGGGCGTTGGTGCGGTAAAACACGGCGATATCGTTTAAACTGTAGCCGTCTTGGTCCACCAAGAATTTGATATTCTGCGCCACCCAAGCGGCCTCTTGCCCCTCGGTGGGCATTTCACGCACTTCAATGGGGTCGCCGTGCTGTTTTTCGGTAAAGAGGTTCTTTTCCTTACGCTGGGTGTTTTTGGTAATCAGCTTATTGGACGCATCCAAAATTACCTTGGTGGAGCGGTAGTTTTGCTCCAGCGTGATGATTTTGGCGTCTTTAAAATCTTTTTCAAATTCCAAAATATTGCGGATATTCGCCCCACGCCAAGAGTAAATGCTCTGGTCGGGGTCGCCCACCACGCACAGCTTGCGGTGTTTCTCCGCCAGCAGGCGCGTAATTAAGTATTGGGTATGGTTGGTGTCCTGATACTCGTCCACCAGTACATATTGGAAAAATTGTTGGTAGTATTCCCGCACGTCCTCGTGTTTGCGCAAGAGCTGTAAGGTTTTAACCAGCAAATCGCCAAAGTCCAGCGCGCCCGCTTCCTTGAGTTTAAGCTCATAGCGGCGGTAAATCTCTGCCGCCCGGATGCGGTAGTCCGATCCGCTGGCCGTGGCGGAAGCCAAAAAGGCCTCGGGCGATTGGCCGTCATCCTTGGCGCGGGAAATTTGGCTGACCAGTTGGGCGGCCTCTTTTTTGGGCTCCTTGGCGCCCAGCTGCTCCAGCAGCAGACTGACCAGTTTCTTTTGTTCCCCGTCGTCGTAAATGGCAAAGTCGCGCGTCAGCCCCAGCTTTTCGGCATTTTGGCGCAATAGCCGCACCCCAAACGAGTGAAACGTGTGTATCCATACATTGCGGCTTTCCCCCGGGGCCAAGGCTTCCACACGCTCGCGCATTTCTTGGGCGGCCTTGTTGGTAAAGGTAACGGCCAAAATGCGGTAGGGACTGTAGCCGTCGGCAATGAGCTTGGCAATTTTGGTCGTCAGCGTTTTGGTCTTGCCCGTTCCGGCACCGGCCACAATCAGGCAAGGGCCGCTCTCGTAATGGACGGCCTCCAGCTGACGGGGATTTAAAGAGTGTAAAGCTTCTTGCAAATTCATGGGTTTCCTACGGGGTGCAGGGGTTACTTTAGCCTCAGCTGCACCAGGGTTTCAATATGTTCGCTGTGCGGAAAAAAGTCAAACGCTTCCACGGCATGAAGCGCGTAGTTTTGCGTAAGCACCTTTAAATCCGCCGCCAGCGTGACGGGATTGCAGGAAATATACAAAATATCCTTCACACCTGATTCGGCCACCGCCTTGGCGGCTTTGGGGTGCATGCCGCTGCGGGGCGGGTCCAAAATAATCAGCGCGTCCTGCTTGTCTATGGGGTGTTGCCGGACAAAATCCTCCACCTTGGAGCAAAAGAATTGCACGCAATTTACCCCGTTGATTTTGGCGTTTTCAATGCCATTATAAACGGCCGGGGCCACGCTTTCCACGCACAGACTTTTTTGGCACAAGTCCGCACACGAAAGCGAAAAGCTGCCCGCCCCGCCGTACAAATCATAAAGAACTTTGGGGGCCCTTTGCCGGACCAAAGCCCGCACGCGCGAATACATTTTTTGAGCGGTCAGCGTATTGGTTTGGAAGAAGGATTGTGGGGAGAGCTTAAAGGTTACCTCGCGCTCTTTTTGACCGTCCGGCGCGGAGAGGATAATTTTTTCCGTGATAAAATCTTGCCCTTTGAGCACGCGCAAGCTCTCCGGCGCGGCGGTATCGGCCAACCCCGTGTTGACGGCCAGCATTATATTAGCCTGCGGCCATACGCCCTGTACCGCCTCTGCAAAAGAGGCTTCCGGCACGTCATCGGTTACAAACAACACCACCAAAACTTGCCCCGTATTTTTTCCCACGCGCAGCATCAAATGGCGCAGTACGCCCGTGTGGCGGCGGTGGTCATAGTAGGACAAATTCTCTTTTTTCGCCCACGCGCGCACAGCCTGCAAAAGCGGGATGAGGTGTTCGTCAAACAGACAGCATTGTTCTATATCCACCGCGCGGTCCCAGCGGCCCTTGAGCTTAAAGCCCAAGGTTTGCTCAAATTCCAGCGGCTGGGTCTTATCGCGCTTGGCTTTTTTGTCAAACGGCTCCTTCCAAATGGGCTGGTGACAAAACCCCAGCTCCACCTTGTTGCGGAAATAACGCGGGGCATCGGTAGGGGTGAGCGGAATGGGCCCGTTCCAAAAATCCTTTAAGATTTCCTGCAGGCGGGCTTGCTTTTTGCGCAATTGCTCCTCGTACGGCAAGTCCAGCAGCGTACAGCCTCCGCACACCTTAAAATGTTTGCAAATATTAGGCATTGATTTTAAACAGGCAAATGTCGCCGTCCTTTACAATATAGTCCTTGCCTTCGGAGCGGATGAGGCCGTGCTCGCGTAAGGCTTTTTCGTCGCCGTATTGGATTAAATCCTCGTAGGTGTATACATCGGCGCGGATGAAACCTTTTTCAAAATCGCTGTGGATTTTGCCCGCCGCCTGCGGGGCCGTGCATCCCACCGGGATCAGCCAACTGCGCACCTCCACTTCCGGCCCGGCCGTAAAATAGGTGCACAGCCGCAGCAGCTTCATTCCCTCGCGCACCACCTTTTCCAGCCCGGTGTAGTCATTGCCGGTTTCGGCTAAAAAGGCCTTTTTTTCCTCCTCGGAAAATTCGGCGATGTCGGCTTCAAATTTAACGCATAATTCCACAAATCCGGCCCCGGTTTCTTTGGCATAGGCGGCCACCTTTTCGGCATTGGCGGTATTTCGTTTTTCGGAGTTGTTGCCCACATACAGCACGGGCTTGGCCGTTAAAAATTGGTATTCCTTCAATACTTCCGGTTCCAAATGCAAAGAGGACACCGGCTTGCCGTTTTCCAGCGCGGCTTTGATTTGCTTCATATTTTCAAAGGCGGCCACGGCCTCTTTTTTGCCGCTTTTGGCATTGGATCCCAAGCGGTCGCAAATTTTGTTGGCGGTTTCCAAATCGGCCAGCATCAGCTCGGTATTAATAATCTCTATGTCGCGCAGCGGGTCCACGGAGTTCATCACATGGGTTACATTTTCATCCTCAAACAGGCGCACCACATGAATAATGGCGTCCACCTCGCGGATGTTGGCCAAAAACTTATTGCCCAACCCTTCGCCTTGGCTGGCGCCCTTGACGATGCCGGCAATGTCCACAAACTTAATAAACGCGGCCGTTTTCTTAGGCGGTTTGAACATTTCAAAGAGTTTGTCCAAGCGTTTGTCCGGGATAGGCACAATGCCCACATTGGGTTCAATGGTGCAAAAGGGATAATTGCTGGCTTCCGCTCCGGCGCAGGTTAACGCATTAAAAAGGGTGGATTTGCCTACATTGGGCAGGCCGACGATACCAATTTCCATGGAAAAACTCCTTCAAACGGGGAATATACAGGTGCTGCAATAAGTATATTTTAGCATTTTGAATTATCGTAAAAAATCCTTTTTCCAAAAGAGTAAAAAAGTAAAAATTTTCTATCTGCTCAAGAATTTGCTAAAATATACAGGTAAAGTCCCGTTCGTCTAGCGGTCCAGGACGCCGCCCTCTCAAGGCGGAGATCACGAGTTCAAATCTCGTACGGGACGTTTTTTAATACCCAGCCCTGCGGCTGGGTTTTTGCTTTTTCTTGTCGTAGAAGTTGACTCCTCTTTTTAAAACACTTGCCTAATGTTTTTTTTT
>CAVDMZ010000008.1:13322-20422 GCA_963610115.1 Duodenibacillus sp. | reverse complement strand
TTTTCCCTACAATCAAAATTTACCAAAAAAAAAACATTAGGCAAGTGTTTTAAAAAGGGGAGCCCACTTCTACGACGACAAAAAGAAAAAACCTAATGAGGCTGGGATTCCCGATTACAACCTTCGGGAATGACGGCATGGATGGGCTGGGATTCCCGATTACAACCTTCGGGAATGACGGCATAGACGGGACTTGCCGTTCACAAAACGTCGTCATCCCCGAGGGAGTAGCGGCCCGCAGGGTTCGGGGATCTCAACCGCTTTCGCCGTGGTGTCGTTTCGCCGTTCATAAAAACTAGTGTCGTGCTGAGGGGTCTCTGCTCAGCATCTTCCATTTTCCCCGTTGTTCATTCAATAAAGGCAACGGCCACTACCAGAAAAATGGAAGATCCTGAACTACAACTTTTCAGGATGACCTTGTTTTGTGTAACGGCGGAAAGGCAAACGGCAAAAGGCAAACAGCAATAAGGCTGAGATTCCCGATTACGACCTTCGGGAATGACGGCATAGACGGAATGGCCCCGGGCCCTCGCAGACCACCCCCGCTGGAATGACGGCATGGGTGGGCTGGGATTCCCGAACCCTGCGGGCCGCTACTCCTTCGGGAATGACGGCATAGATAGAAACAGAAACGACAAAAAAGAAAAAACAATGTCGTTATAAAACGTCGTCATCCCCGAGTGTTTTTATCGGGGATCTCAACCGCTTTCGCCGTTATGCCGTTCTGTCGTTAAAACAGCGGCCATCGGAGCGTCTATAAAAAATAAAATTTACAACAAAAATCCGCCTTTTGTTTGAGCCGCTCAAAAGCGGCGAGTGAAAGGCGGACTTAAAAATATATGCTCCGTTTGGACAAAGTTTCTAGGGAAACGAAAAGTTTAGCGGGCGGAATTGGCCCAACGCCAAAAAGCATCTTCCATATTGGCGGCACTGTTGTAGCGATAGGCGCGGCCCATGGCCTTCTCCACCGAATAAGGCTGATAGACGGGCTTGCCCCGGCTGTCGCGCGCCGGAAATCCCGTCCGCGGGTCGCGCACGGGTTCCCCTTGGGCCATCAGACGGGTAAATTGTTCAAACTGCATACGGTTGGACGGAGAATTTCCCCCCGCCGGGTTGAGCAAAAAGCGCACCATGGCATAGGCTTGGAAATACCAATCCTGCGTCTTGCCGCGCCCCTCCATAAAAGCCAAGGAGCCCTCCCGCATAAACTGGTCAAAGGGCATAAAATACAGCGGCTTACCGTGGCGTCGGTTCCCTGACGCAGCCGTCGTACGCGAGGAGCCAAACATAGAGGAAGAGCCAAACTGCGCTACTTGCGTTTGCTTGCTACGCTGGAAATTAAGCGTCTTAAAGTCATGCGCCCACGGGCCGCCCTTCAGACCGTTGTAGGCCTGATCCTCCATATACACGGCCAACCCTTCATCCAACCAAGCCGGCGTCATCAAACGTCCCGTTTGGTGTTTGTCAAAAAATTGCTGTGTAAACACATGCACCAACTCATGGGTAAACACTTCTTTAAGGCTTTGCTGCTTGCCAGGCTCGTCGTACACCACCACTTCGCCGCGGGTGGGATAAGCCAAAGCCCGCGTCCACGCTTTGGCGTTCGGCTCGTGCTTCAAATAACTGTTATGGTCCTGATAAACAAACACGCGCACCTTACCGCTCATCATCCACGGGATATTGCGCCGCAGGGTGGCATAGGCCGTTTCAAAAGTCATAGACAGATTAGATGAGCCAATCCCGCCGTCGCGCTTTTGGGTATAAATAATAAAATGGGTGCTGTTGCTGCGCTGCCATTGTACGCCGGGACGAAAGTCATTGGGATTATACGGGCGGTTGGAGACCACGGGAGCCACCGGCTCTGCCTTCTCCGCCGCGGGCGGGATAAAGCGGCTGGCGGTGCTTTCTTGGCGTTGGCGTTCCAACATACGGGCGGCATAATCCAATTCCTCTTGCGCCAAGCGATCCTCCTCTGCCGCGGCCGCAGACGCCGTGGACTTGCTCTGCGATGTTTTGGCCGTTGTAGGAGCCGTTGGACGCGGCGAGCCGGAGCGTTCCCCCTCCGCCAAGGCATTGTTTTTTTCTATTTCTTGCTCGGTCGGGGTGGGCTGGACCGCGGGTTTAGCTACGGGTTGGACCGCCGTTTGGGTTGCCCCGGCGGGAGCCGTTTTAGACGGGGAAGAAGAAGCCGCAGCAGCGGCCGCCGGCACCGCACGGACAGAGGAAGCCGACGCGGCCCCCTTAGAAGTGCCCAGCGAACGTTTTAATAAATCAATATTGGAGGCGGGAGCCGCCACCGCATTCTCGGCCGAAGCGGTTACCGGGTAGAGTGTCTGCGCACCCAGCCCAAAAGGACACAACAGGCAGCTGGCCAGCAAAAGAAATTTTCTCATGGTCGGCTCAATCGGCGGTTACAGATCCGCGCTGCCCTGCGTAATTTCGTATTGCATGGCGTACACATCACTGCCCGTTCCCGTGGCCTTTGCATTTTTGACAAAGGACGCGACCACTTTGTAAGGATAGCTGGAATCATACGGGTTGGGAATGGTGCAAGTATAAGTACGCTGGATATAACTTCCCGTGCAGGAGGTACCCGTCCCCCCGGAACAATACATAAACGGCCCACTGGAATCGCCCAGCAAATCCCGGCGGAAGGCCTCCGGCGTTTTCTTGGACCAAAGGGTATTGACCTCGGCCATGCAGGATTGGATTAACACTTGGGCCGACACGCTCCGGCGCGTCTTACGGGCAGAAGTTACGCGGGAAAGCGAGGCACGCAACAGCATGGTGGCTATACCCGCCAAAATCACGGTAATGAGCAATACTTGCATCAAAGCGGCGCCTTTTTTATTTATTTTCATAGGTTCTCCTTAATACCCGTTGGGCATGGCAAAAATTTCTTCCACCACGTCATTGACAATGGGCGTGCTGGGCAACTCGGTAATGATTTGCACACGCAGTAAACTCTTGGTGCCGGAGCGGGAGAAACTGTCCAACTGGAACAAAGGCACAAAGTACCCCGCACTGGAGCCGGACGGAATGTATTTGACATTGGTCAGCACTAAGTTCGCGTCTGAAAGGCCGCTGCAGGCCGGATAGCTGCTGGTAGATTCCAAACGGTAAATCTTACCGCCGCGGTAAGCATCAGAGGGCGAAATAGGCGCATTTTGGTCCGTTCCCCGCACGAAACAATAAGTAATCCACTTGGCTTTTTGGGTGGTCGTGGTGGATCCGTCCTTGACGGTCTTTAAGATTAAACTGCCACTTTTGTCCACATTTTGTGCCAGCTTCAGCAGGGCCACGGCAGAAGTTCCCACATTCGTGTTGCCATACATCACTTCCACGCGGGAGGCTTTGGCCATATCCCCGCGCAGGGTGCGCATAAACATAGACAAATTGTTACGCAACATAATCTTGCTGCGGCCGATGCCCGACTCCCGCGCCGCCGCCCGCGTCAAAGACGCCAAGGCCACGGCAATCAGCCCGACAATCATTACCGCCAACAGTACTTCCGTTAAAGTAAACCCTTTTTTATTTGTCATAAAGTAAACCCATTGCACTTAATATAAAAACTGATCTTATACAGCGGCTGTCCGCTCACATCCAAGGTGCTTGTGGAGCCCTCTTGCTTGGCCTGGTCCAACGGGCGTGGCAAAGGAGGCGTAACCGTTTCTACCGTATATTGAAAGGACGATTGGGCACTGTCGCAAATGGGGGGCAGCATACAGTTAATCCCATGCGGGTTTGAACTGGTGGACAACATTTGGGTATCGTCGCCGCAAAGGCCGGTGGCATATACATGGTCGGAAGAAACCGTGCAAGAGGAATTATCCCCGCTGCAAAGTACATCTTCCCATTTCCAGTTTCCGCGGAGATTGGTATTAGAAGAGCTCTGCACCGGAAAAGCAAACGCTTGCAAGCGCTGACTGGCGCGTTCCACCGCCAAGATCATTTCCTCACGGATATCGGGCGTGCTGGATTTGCGCGAAACAGAAAGCAGTACCGCAAAAGTCCCCGTAGCCACCAAGGCCAGTAAGGTCAACGCAATCAGCCCCTCCAAAATAGTAACGCCTTTTTTACTTTTTAAAATCCGACGCATAAAGCCCTCCTATTGCAAGGTATCTTTTACCAACATATCTTTTCCAACGTATATATAATACAGCGTACCGTCCTTTGGTTTGGTATATTTGGTGCCGGCTGCGGCCGTCGGCGCGGCCACGGCGTAAAGATCGGTACCCAAAGAACTGCAGGCCGTCAGGGAAGTATTGCTGTCGCAAATGGTAAAGCTATACGGCAAATTGTTAAAATCCTTCCAATCCAAGAACTTACAGGCAAACAGCTGCTGTACCGAGGAGGCAGAGCGGGCGCTGGCCGGTACCCCGCTGGCTGAGCCGGAGGTACAGGTCTGGGCGGCATACGTTTGTACTTGACTAGCATCTATGGTCCCAGTTACGTCTGATCCCTTGCTGTACTGGTAAAAAGAACGGCGCGCTTCAACCAATTTGCGCAAGGCCGATTTTGCACTGGCATTGCGCATATCATAGCGCACCGAACGGTAAGCCGGTAAAGCAAAGCTAAGTACCAACGCAATCACCAATAGAACAAACAGCAGCTCCATCAGCGTAAAACCGCTTGTAGACAAGGCCTTGCGGCGCAAAGAAGAGAAAGGTTTTTTATTCATCCTTAAGCCCCCTAGAAAGTTTCCGTCGGCACACGGTCCTCATACACGCAATATTTCGCGGAGCTGTATTTGCTGGGCAGTTTGGCGTCTTCTTTCGCTTGAACACAAACCAAGGGCGTCCCCACGGAGGTGCGGACATAAAAATCAAAATCCTCATTCGCCACCTCACCCGGCTCTAAAAAACCGCAGTCAAAGAGTTGCTCCGGATCTACCACGATATATCCGCTGGAAGAGCGGGCCGTGGAATAAAAGGTGCAGTTCTGGCTCAAGGAAGAAGAAACTATAATTTGGCTGCTACTAAACAGCACCCCATCGCGCGCCGCATCCATCGCTTGCACGGAGGCGGCCACATGGTCGGCCTGCGCCTTGGCCTGTGTCCAACGCGTCTCCGCCACGCTGTTGCGGTAGGCGGTCATGGCAAACAGGGCCAAAATGCCAATAATGGTGGCCGCCACCAACAGCTCCACCAAAGTAAACCCTTTCTTATTCCCTGTTCTCATTGTTTCTCCTCATCCGTTTTTGTGGTGCAAAACCCCGGCAGCATCTACCCACGCGCATTGATATTCAGCTATCAGGTTGCTGCCACTCATACAGGCCCACCCCTGACAGGAGCCGCAAGAGGCGTTTCCGCTCGTACTGAGAGCAAAGGAGTATCCCATATAGCGGTTATTTCCATCTAAGGCTACATTGTTAATGTAGCGGTGGCACTTCAAAAACAACAACAAATTAGCGGCGGTCGGCGTTTCCGGGCAAGAGCTGGAGCTGGCGGTCGTCAACGTAACACTCCCGCTTACCGGAGGATAATCCGCATGAAACATCTTGGCTCCGTTGGCCAAATCCACCAGCACGCCGGAAGCCGCCATAAACTTGTTTTTGTCCTGCGCTTTTTTATAAGCAGGTACGGCAAACATGGTTACCACCGCGGCAATCATGACCACGACCAACACTTCCAACAAGGTAAAACCTTTGCGCGTCATAAGGGCCTCCTCTTATTGGCCGCCGATTTGGGACAGTTTGAAAATCGGCAAGAAAATAGATGCCACAATAATACCAATCAATACACCGACCCCCACCACCAAAATGGGGTCAATCACCGCGGAGAAGCGGGCGATAAACTGGTCCACATTATCGGAATAAAATTTAGACAAGGTGCTGATAATGCTGGGCAGCTTACCGGATTCCTCACCCATGAGCATCATTTCCGTCATCAGCCCCGGGAATACCCCGGCCTCGCGGAAGGAATCGGAAATAGACTTCCCGGCGGCCACTTCGGCCTTGGCGACACGCAGGGCGCTTTGGATGATTACGTTGGTGTCAAAGGACTCCTCCAGCACCACAATGGCATTTAAAATCGTTACCCCGCTGCGCAGCAGCGTAGCCAAAGTGGTCAGCATGCGCGAATAGTAAATATTGCGCAAAAAATTGCCAAACAACGGCACCGACAACAAGAACGAGTGCCAATGTTTGCGCCCTTGCGGTGTCTTGATATAAAAACGGAAAGCCAAAAACAGCACGACCAAACTGACGATAATCAAAATGCCGTGATTGATTAAAAAGCCCGATACGCTCAACACGATCACGGTAATCAGCGGCAAATCAATATTAAAGTCCTTAAAAATCTGCGCGAAGGTCGGCACGATACCCAAGATGAAGTAAATCAATACGCCCACAGAGGCCACCATCAAAATGGCCGGGTAGGTAATGGCCGTAATGATTTTGCTCTTCATTCCTTCCTGCGTTTTAATGTACAAAGAAATTTGGCCCAAGGTTTCGGCCAGCTGCCCGCCGACTTCCCCGGCCTGCACCAAAGACAACCAAATATTGTTAAAGGTTTTGGGGTGGCGCGCTAAAGCGGAATGCAGCGAGTTACCCGCCGCAATATCCTTGGCTACTTGGTTGAGCACCAAACCCAAACGCGGGTTGGAGGAGTATTCGCTAAGCAAGGCAATGGCACGCACCAAAGGCACGCCGCCGGCAATCAGCGTGGAAAGCTGCTCGGCAAAAAAGGCCAGCACATGCCCAGGCACCTTGCCGCCCACTTTTTTGTGGCCGGCGGTTTTGCCAAACATGGTGTTGCTTCCCTCGCGCACTTCCAAAATAATAAACCCTTTATTTTGCAGTGCGAAAATCACGCGTTCGCGGCTTTCGGCATTGATACTGCCCTTAAGCGTCTTCCCGGAGCTGTCTTTGACTACATAGCTGTATTTTTGCATAAAACCCCTTATTCGTCTTCCGTCGTTATGTTAAGAATTTCGTCCACCGTGGTCAAACCCTTGACCACCTTGCGCCAGCCGTTGCCGCGCAGGTTCAACGCCCCGCTGCGGTTCATGGCCTTGCGCATTTCCACCAAATCTTGCGTCTTGTAAATGATATTGCGCACTTCTTCATTAATGCGGTACACCTCATAAATGGCGCGCCG
>CAVDMZ010000008.1:0-13312 GCA_963610115.1 Duodenibacillus sp. | reverse complement strand
GCGCCGGCCCAAAAAGCCCGTACCCACGCACTTGGGGCATCCGACGGACTTATAAAAAGTCCACGTGCTGACCTCCCGGGGATTAAAGCGGCCCTCGTTGATAATCTTGGCTACCATGGCCGGATCGGGCCGGGTGGGCACTTTGCAGTAGGGGCACAAAATACGCACCAAGCGCTGGGCCGCCACCAAGGCCAAGGAGCTGGAAAGCAAAAACGGCTCCATGCCCATATCAATCAAACGGGGAATGGCGCCTAAAGCATCGTTGGTGTGCAAAGTAGAGAACACCAAGTGACCCGTCAAGGCGGCCTTTAAGCAGGCCTCGGCGGTTTCGCTGTCGCGCACCTCGCCGACCAGAATGACGTCTGGGTCCTGACGCAAGAAAGAACGCAGGCCCGCGGCAAAGGTCAAGCCAATTTGCGGTTTGACCTGCACCTGGCTGATGCCGGCCAGTTTGTATTCTACCGGGTCCTCCAAGGTCATAAAGTTCAGCTCCGGCGTGCGAATGGTCGTCAGTACGGCGTTGAGCGTTGTAGATTTACCTGACCCGGTGGGCCCTGTCAAAAAGATTAACCCGTGCGGTAAGTGGGAGGCCTCCAAAAAGGCCTTCTTTTGTTCGGGTTCAAAGCCCAGCTTGTCCACATTCATTTCCCCGGTGCCGCGGTCCAAAATACGAAGCACCAGTTTTTCGCCGTACACCGCCGGGCAGACAGACACACGGACCTCAATGGTGCGGTTTTGGTACTTAATACCAAAACTGCCGTCCTGCGGCAGACGTTTTTCAGCGATATCCAGCTTGGACAAAATTTTGATACGGGAAATGATGGCCGCAATAGAGTCCTTGTTGGGCGGCGTGCGTTCATACAAAGAGCCGTCAATACGGAAACGCAAACTGACGCGCTCGTCAAACATTTCCAAATGAATATCGGAGACGCGCTCCCCAATGGCTTGCTTTAAAATGGCATTGACCAGTTTGATGTTTTGCGAGGTGGAGCCGGAGGCTTTATCCAAGTCCAGGTTTCCCCCCTCAATTTGGATGTCCTCATCGCTGGCCACGCCGACGCCGGCTTTGTTGCTGTCGGCCTCGTTGACCACCTCTTCCAGCAGGTTTTTATGCCCGTAGAAGGAGTCAATCACGTTTAAAATTTGGCTCTTGCTGGCAATAAACGGCTGCACCTCTTTGCCGGCCATCATGCGGATGTTGTCAATCAAAAACAAGTTGGACGGATCAAAAAAAGCAACAGCCAGTTCATTGTCCTCAATAAACAGCGGTACGACAAAATTTTCGCGGGCGAATTTCTCCGGGATGAGCTTTTGCAAATCCTGTTCCCGCTCCGGGAGTAAAATCCCGTTTTCTTTGGAAGCGTAAGGGATAGAAAGATGCTTGGCCAAGGCAGAGGTTACCTGTTCTTCGGTCGCAAAGCCGAACAAAACAATTGCATCCCCCACGGAGGCATTGTTTTGCCGCGCATAAAGTTCCGCCCGCTTGACCTGTTCCTCGTTTAGCGTACCTTGTTCCAATAAAATTTCACTTAATTCCTTTGCCATTTTTCTTTCCTTTACGCTTTGCTCTCTGCGGCAGAGCCGCTTTTTGCCGCTTGCCCCCTTTGGTATGCACTAAAGGGGGCAAGCAAATTTACTATCTCAAACCTGCCTGGTTACTCCGCCAAAATGGTCGGGGTAATGAAGATGACCAAGTCCGTGGTCGTCTTGGATTTAGAACGGCTGGTGAACAGCCAACCCAATATGGGGATATCTCCCAAGAGCGGTACCTTGCGGGTTTGGTCCGTCTCGCGCGAGGTCAGCAAGCCGCCAATGACCACCGTCTGCCCGTTCTTCACGCGCACCAAGGTGGACGCGGCGCGGGTGGTGGTGTCCTTGGTATTGTCAAAGCCGGAGCTCACCAAATCGGAATAAGACGGCTGGACATACAGCGTAACATAGCCCTCGCGGTTGACCTGCGGGGTAACCTGCAGGGTCAAGCCGACACGTTTTCTTTCCGCAGAGGAGGTCGCCATTTCCGTACCGCCGCTACCGGACAAACTTTGGGTAAAACCGACCGTCGCATCCGTAGAAGTGGTGATGGTAGCGGTTTTGTTGTTAAGCGTAACCACCTTGGGTTTACCCAAGTATTTGGCTTCGCCGCGGGTCAACAGACTTTTGAGCACAATTTTAAAGGCGGAAAAGTCCAATACGCCGCCCTCGCTGTCCTGCCCGTCCGAGGACGAAGAGGAACTGCTGGAGCTGGAGCCGGAACCGCTTTCATTATTGTTGAGCTCGCTGCTGCTGGGGAAGATCCAATCCCAGCCGTGCAATTTATTGCCGGCGGAATCCTTCCCGCGCATAAAATCAGAGGTTACTTGGCGGCGGGGGCCTGTAAAGGACACCAAAGTCCCGTCGCTGCCACCGTATTCAAAGCCCAAGGTCAAACCGCTGGTCTTGCTGACTTCCACGATTTGCGCTTCAATCAGAATCTGCGGCGGTTTAATATCCAACTCCGCCAAAATGTTTTCCACTTGGGGGAAGACCTCGGCCACATCGGTAATGATAAGCTTATTGGTACGCGGATCCACCGCAATGCGGCCCACCGGGGAAAGCATACTCTTTACAATGCCGATGATTTCGGCCGTGCCGGAGTAGGCGTCGCCCCCGTTGCTGCCCGCACTCATGCCGACGGCGGAAGCGTCTGCAGAGCCGGAGCTGTAGCTGCTGCCGGAGCTGGAAACATCCTGCGGCATAATGCTGTTGAGCTCGCTGGACGGAGAGCCGATGCCCTGCAACGAAATATAGCTCAGTGTATAAATCTTGGTAATGGTATCAGGCGCGTCACTAGAACGTTTCGTAACGACATAGCTGTCGCTCTTGCCGATGCGCTGGTACGTCAGCCCATGCACCCGAAGCAAGGTGTCCAACGCTTCGCGGACTGTTACCTTCGTAAGCGAAGCCGTTACCTTTTTGTTGGCGAACTCTTCGCTCATGATAAAGTTAATCTGGGCTTGGGTGGTAATGCTGTTAAGGAAAGCCGATATGGGTACATTGGAAACACGGATAGACACCTTGCGGTCCAGCGGCGAGGCGACCTCCGTTTCTTTGTACAAATCAGACTCCCCGACCAGCTTTACGCTGTCGTCAGCCGAGATATTGGGCATATTTCCCAACGCGTTTTGCGCGCTGACGGGAAGAACACCCGTTCCGGCCGCCATAAGCAAAGCCAGAAAAACTCCTAACCGATTTTTCATCTATCCTCCTGTTGTTTAAACGGCCAATGAGATATTACTTTAATTGTACTTTTTTTGTAAACTTTTGACCTTTGTACATAAACTCCACGGAATCGGGCAATACCCGCACAATTTTTGCGCCAAGTACGCTCTTTCCCACGGTATATACTCTATTGCCAATGAAGACTTCCTGCCCGATAATGCCGTTGACGCGAATTTTTCCGCGCACCTCGCGCGAGGGGTCACGCAAACGCTCCAGTTCCAGCTGGCGTTGGCGTTCCAACTCGGCCAAGCGGCGTCTTTCGGCTTCTATTTTTCGCTGGCGCTCCATTTCAAGGGCGCGCAAACGCTCCTCTTCACGGTGCTTAAGCAACAAGGTATCATCGGGGGAAAGGGTCGGGTCGCGGTCCGTCGTCGGATTAAACGACACCTTTAATTTCTTGGCAGGGGTCTTGGCGGCGGGTTGCGTTTCCCGCGCAGGCACAAAATCTGTAGCGGCCCCAGTGTTTGCCGGCAAGGCAGCCAGCGGCTGCACGGGGGCAGCAGCAGACGGCCCCTGGGCAGGCGTTGTGGCAGATGCGCCCGCCGGAACCTCCGGGCGCGGTGCAGGAGCGACGGAAGGCATTAAATTTTCCACCGCAATTTCTTCGTTATTTACCCGGGCGGTGGTAGCCGTTACCGGCACCCCGGCCGCTTTCGGTGCCGCGGTTCTTGGCGCGGCGTTACGGCGCGGAGAACGTCTGGCCGCAGCGGCTCTGCGAGGCGCGGGCGCGACGGCAGGGGCAGTGGGAGGTTCCGCCTGCGCAGCCGTTTGCCGGGGCGCGGCAGGCTGCAAAGCCACCGGTTCCTCCACGGGCAGACTCAAATCCGGCACGGCGGGGGCAAACTCCGCCTGCGCCCACAAAGCTTGCGCGGCAAACAGTGCTAAAATCAGTGCCAGTAAGCGGCGGTTTCTCATTTTTTACCCCCTGCTTTTGCTTCCTCTTTAAACATCACTTTGGCTATCTTTTCTTTGGGGAAGATGGTGTTAATCTTCAATGAAATATTGTTGTAACCCAAGGCTTCCTTGCCTTTGGTCAGGCTTACTTCTGAAACCTTTAAATATTCTTCCCGGTTTTCTATTTCGGCCAACAGACGGCCCAAGTCCTTGTAAGAGGCGTCCAAGGTTACGGGGATGGCCGCTACGGTATAGGCACTGTTGGTGTTGTCCTCCGCCTGCGAGGCACCCAGCTTCGGGGTCAGTTTGGAATCCTTAAACACCGACACAATCTGACGCAACAGCCAATCGTTCTTGGCTTCCATATCCGGAAAACGCGGCTCCAACTCCAACAATTTCTTTTTGTTGGCAAGGTAGGCCTTTTCATTGGATTGTTGTGCCTGCACGGCCTCTATTTGGCCCCGGATATTTCCGTCCTCTTCCTGCAGGGCATTGCCCAAATAACGGTATCCCAAAAACACCAGCACAATCGCTACAGCCTGCTTGACGAAGAGTTTGTGGTTTCCCTCGGCAAGCACCATTTTGATATCGGCCAATCCTTTTTTGACCGATTCCAAGATTTTATTCATTTTCGGTGTCATCATTTGGCAGCCCCTCCTTTTCCGCACGTAAAGGTAAAGGAGGTTTCCTGCGAGGAACGCGCCGTCCCGGCCTTGCGGGGGCGGGAGTTTCCTCCATTCTCTACGTTGAGGTCCTTGTACTGAATGCCGCCGCCATTGCCGCATAAAGCACGGATAGCGGGCATCTTGAGCAGTTGGTCGTTAAATTTGCGCCCCATATTCAAATCGCCCTCAGAAGAGCCGGTCTTAATGCTTCCTTCAATGGTCAGAGAGCGGCTATCGCTGCGGTTGGACGGAAATTGTTCCTGATACGATAAACGCGTAATCCACACCTCCGGCGGAATGACCGAAGCCAAATCCACCAACAGGGGGGTTACATAATTTATCTGCAGCAATTTCTCCAGATTTTCATTTTGGGTTTTGAGTTTGGTGAGGTTGCTTTGAATTTGATTGGCGGTCAGCCCCTCAAAATCGGCAATGGCTTGCTTGCCTTGGCTTTTAACGCGTTTGAGCTCTTGTTTATCAGCCAGCAGCCCCCACCCCGTCTTGCCCAGCAACAGCAGGAAAAATAAGGCCACCACCCCAGCAATCTTCCAAACCATAAGGCCCGCATTAAACTCGTAATCGCTCAAACGGTTGCGTTTAATAAAATCTAAATCCGGTCCCTTGGAGTCATAAAATTTGGTGCTGGCCCCAATGGCGGCAATCTCTCCGGCCGATTTGGTCTCAATGCCGTAAACTTCCTTTAAATTCCATTTGCGCACGGGCTTTTTGGAGTCGGCCTCCAACAGCGGCTTCCAGTTGTCGGTATCCACCCCCATAATGACCGCCTCTTCAAAGGGGTCTTTTTCCAGCTGTTTGGCGATAAATTCCGTGCAGTTGGTAATTTCAAAACGGCGACGCTCCAAGGGCAGCGAACCCGCAATTTCCACTTCACGCAGCAACACCGGCGCGCGCTGGTGGGTAAAGATAAAACTGGCCAAATCCGTGCCGAAGAAGGAATAAATGCGGCCCGATTCATCCACCGCTTCTTTGTCGCTTTCACTAAACGCGCGGCTTAAAGACACGGCCGAGGGCTCTATGGCCACCGGGTCCAGCCCGACGCTGCGCAATCCCTTTTCCAAGCGTTCAATGATGACCTTGGGGGTAATGGTAAAAATGACCCCCAAGCGTTTCTGCTTGGTGGTGGCTGTTTCAAATTCGTACACGTGATAGGAGTACGCGGCCTTTTCAAAGGGGAAGTGAATGTATTTGCGCGCTTGGAAGGGAATAGCGTCCTTCCAGTGTTTGCGTTCAATCATCGTCGGAATGACAAAATGGCGTACCAACGAGAAAGAGGCCGACAAGGAAACCACCACCTTTTGGTCTATCCATTTCTTTTTGGCGGCCACCTTGCCCAACGACTCCAGCCAGTTGTCCATGGCGAAGAAAGCATCGTTAAGCTCTAAAGATTTTAATTTCGTTTGGTCCACGGAGGAAACGGGGACCCGCAGCAAGGACTCCAACACAATGCCCCCCTCTTTATGGGAGCTTTGGGCCACATACATTTCATTCAAGCCAATATAAAGCCCCAAGGCCTGCGGGTGGGCTTTCATATTTTTTCCTATCAGCGTGTCAGCAATATTCATAAGAAAGTCCTTTTAGTTTCCGTACTGCTCATAAGGCATATCATACGGATTGGCTACGCCTTGCGCCGAGGATGCGGCATAGGAGTCGGCCGGGGCCGCGTTATCCGCATATGGGTTTTGCACGCCTTGTGCCGTGGAGGCGGCGTATGGATTTTGGTTATCGTTCGGGGCCGCGTAGGAATTTTGCGCCTGCTGTTGGGCGTAGGTGTCGGCCGCTTGCGTGGCCGGAGCCGTGGCAGCAAACGGATCTACGATTTCCGCCTCCGCCGGGGCCGGTTGCTCGGCCGCGGCCTTCATCACGCGGGCCGGCTTGGTCCACAAGCGCGGCGTTTTGTAATTGAGTTTTTTATCCGCCGCCTTTTCGGTTTTATCCTCTTGGGCAGACGGAGCCTTTTGGGTCGTGCAAGCCACTTCAATTTGGCGGCGCACGGTGCGTTTGCCGCCCTGCGTATCCGTGGCGGTCAAGGCCAAGGTATAGGTCCCGCAGGCCAGCTCAGGCCCGATGATTCCCTTGCGGCCATTCCAAAGCAGTTGATGATATACCGGGGCAAAGCCCTCCAGTTGGCGCACGACATAATAGTCGCCGTTGGCCGCATGCTGAATGACCTGGAAGACCCAATTTTCAATAGGATTGACCGTTTCAATGACGGAGAAATCAACGGCAAAAGCCTCTCCGGCGGCCGGGTCAATTTTATTGCTCACCGGCACGACAGCCATACTGAGCATCGGCAATTTGTTGACCGACGCCGCTTGCGGCATGGAGGCGGGAAGTTCGGCGTCAAAATCAAAGACAATGGAAATCCCCTCTAAGTTGGCAAACTTGGCGGGCGGCTCTTGGTCAAACAAGCCCATGTTATAGCTGATTTTGCCGGAGGACAACCCCTTGTGTACAAAGAAAGAGTTTAAGGCCATAGCTTGGCGGATGCCCGCCAAGGTAATGTTATCGGTATAAGAGCCCGGCGGCAAAATGATGTATTCCGCGCCTTGGGTCAAGGCCATCAAGGTGTAGATTTCATCCAGCACGCTTTGGGCTTCGGGGCGGAATTTATAGCCGTTAAAAAGCACTTCGCTGTCTATATCAATGGCATCGGGCAAATCATTGCGGAAATAGACGCGCACGCCCTTGGTTTTTTGCAATTTGGCGATAGCGGCTTGTTTCATGCTCGCCAATTTTTGGTTGGTATAAATTTGGCGGGCCTTTAACGCCGACGGAGAAGTCAAATCCGTAAAGGTGGAATTGCCTTGGGGTGCCGCGGCGGTCTGGGCGGCAGCGGCGTCTTCTTCATCGGTTACGCCTTGCGCCTGCAACGCGCTTTGGCGGGCTTGCTCCTGCAACAGAGCCTGCTGCTCAGCCGCCTGCGCTTGGGTTTGCTCCTGGCCCACCATAGCGGCGGCGTCTTGTTCGGCCGTGGCGGTCAAACCGACGCTGTCTAATTCTTCTTCAATGGGCGCATTCTCGGCGGCCATTTGCGCTTCCAACACCGCCGGGTCCTGCCCCGGTTGCAAGCGGCGGGCTTCGCCCTCTTTAAAGTTTACGTCCACTTCCACGGGATCCTGTATCCCGCCGATGCGGCTGTGAATTAAATTGATGTAACGGTTGGCCTCGTCCGACTCGGCACGGGAGCCATTGACCAGCACGTCAATAAACAAGTCCATGGCTTCATCGTTTCTGTCTTGGGCGTACAGCTCTTTACCCTTGGCCAGTTGTTTGGCGGCCGAAGCGGCGGCAAACGCCGGGCCGCAAACCAAAGAAAAAGCCAGCAGCGTAACTAAAAATTTCACCTTCGTCGTGTTGAATGTTCTCATATGATGTATTGAATGCCCCTTGTTATAAATGACATGACACACAAATTATTATAGCAATTTCATCGCTTTTGTAAAGCCGTTTTGCACGCGCGAACACGGGCCGCGTACATCCCACAGCATTTATTCAAGCAAAATTTACGCGCTCATGCAAGAGAAATTTTGCATTTTTACGTTGCACTCCGGCAGAGACCGCGGCAAAAAGCTATTTTGCTTTTGCGTTCAAACGCTCTAACCGCTTCAGCGCCGTTTGGTTTTTCGGATAATAAAACAACACATCCTCTAAACATTTTTTGGCGCTTTCCACATCCTCCGCTTTTTGCAGCAGGGCCGCCAAGGCCAAATTGGCCGACAAATCGTCGGGATGCTGGGCCAGCACTTCTTCCAGCAATTCCTTAGACTTGATATCATTACCCGTCAAGGTAAAATAACGCGCCAGCAAAATGGCTCCGTTGGTATCCTGCGGGTACTGCTCTACATAAGCCTCCAGCTGGTCGCGCAATTTCTTTAACGCGCGTTTGGAGCTGCCCTGCAAATTTTGCACCCGGTCATAATATCCCTGCAATTTTTCGGCCTGGGCCAAAATTTCCGGCCGCTGCTCGTCTGCAGAGTACAATTTGGCCAAGCTGCGGCGCAGCGATTTGTCCAAGGTATCTAAAGTCAAGGCGTTCTTATAGATAGTTTTAGCATACTCTTTTTCACCGCGTTTTAAATAAATATCCCCCACGGCGTGCCACAGGGAAGTATCGTACGGGAAAAGTTTCAGCCCGCGCTCCAACAGGGTCATGGTGTCGCCGTCGGAATAAATCACGTCTTGGCGCACCAAAGCCGCCAGGGTTTCATACGCGGCCAAGTTAAACGGATCCAGACGCAAGGTCTCGCGCAGGTAGCGTACGGCTTTGGCATTATCCTGCAAGCCCAGCGCGGCCAAAGCGGCGTGATAATAGACGGAGTCGTGGTACGCCGCGGCCGACATTGTTTTTTCGTACACCTCCAAAGCGGGGGCGTATTTTTGTTCAGAGAGCAACAGGTTACCCAGTTCAAACCCGGCCTCGCTGTGGGCGGGATACCAATTCAATGCCTTAGACAAATCCGCCACGGCGGCCGCCTCGTTTTGCCGGGCCCGGTACTTCTGCCCGCGGAAGAAATGGAACTGGCTGGCCAACACCGCGCCTTGCCACACCAGCACAAACACGCACCCGATCAAAATGCACAGCGCCACCGTTTTGGTAACCGGGTTAGCGGAAATTTCCACATTGCGCTCGGCGCGGCCCACGCCGCTGACCTCCGCCCCGACAATCCACCAAAAGATAAACGCCGGCACCACCGTATGCAGTGAAATATTGAGCATATTGTCAGCCAGCATAGCCAAAATGCCGCAAAACAACGCTTGCAGAAGCTGCTTTTTGTCCCCCTCTTTTTTTCGGGCGGCAAAGTCATGCACCTCCAAAAACAGCACCATAAACATAAATAAAAACAGCCCCAGCCCGACGATACCCCCCTGCGCCAGCTGAAAGAAAAACTCATTGTGCGGGGAATTGGTGGTGGTCTTTAGTTCGCGCAAGTTGGGATGTTTCAGCAGGGTTTGGTGCTGCGTGCGGGCAAAGGCCATTCGGAAATTGCCCAGCCCCGCCCCCATGACCGGGCGGTCTAAAAAGATTTCCTTGGACACATCCCACATATATAAACGCTGGTGCAAGGACGGAAAGATTTTATCGCGCTGGATATTGAGCGTAAAGCTGGCAGGCGTTACTTGCGCCGTCTCCGCCACGCGCTGCACCAGGGCGGTGCGGGTGCTTTGCATAAACACAGGTAAATACGTTACGGCCACGCCCAACACCACCAGCCAAAATACGCGGGCTTTGCGCTGCCAAATCAGCGCGCGCAGCGTGCCGAACATCCACATCATCAGCAACCCGGCTCCGGCGGCTATCCAACAAGAGCGGCACAAACTGAAAGATAAATAAAACAGATACACCAGCACCAAAAACCCATAGACGCACAGGTCCTTGCGGCTTTCCGTGCGCATATAATACACCAGCAAGCCCGGCAAGAGCATCACCACAAAAGAGGACAAAAAGTTCGGGTTGCCGAAGGTGGAAAAAGCCCGGCTGGCAAATTGGTTCATGTCAAAGGGCCACAAGACATCCAACCCAAAACTTTGGAAAACCCCGTACATGCACGCCAGCGCACACGCGATAAAGCTCAGCACCAGTACATTTTCCTGCGTTAATTTGCGCAGGACGCGCGTGCCCAGCCAAATACCCACGCCCCACAAAATCAGCCCGTATATGTCAAAGGTGTGGGCAAAAAAGCCGTCCCCGGCTAAATTTGTCTTCAGCCAAGGCAGTAAAAACCACAAGGCCCCCCAACCGATAAAAAGCAAGATATAGTTCGTCTTGCTTTCAATCACCCCGCTAAAGACCACATTTTTACTGATGACGTACGCGCCCAAGGCCACCATAAGCAGCAAGGTGCCAAAGTCCAAAAAATTATAAAACATCGTCTGGCGCAGATACTGCGGCGCGGCAGACACAGCCGAGAGCCAGCTGACCAAAGCCGCCAACACATACATAATAAACGCCAAGTCAAAAAAAGTGCGGGTAAAATTGATATGCCCCTCACGCAAAAAGCGCACGGCAGACACCCCATACATCGCCGCCAACAGCCCATACAACAGCACGCTTTGAATGGTAAAAGGATTAGCGGTCAAATCCGTAAAAAACAGCAGGGGCACAGCCAAAAAACAGGCGGAAAGCAATACCCGCATCATTTTCATGTATATTCCTTCGGCGGCAGGTTTGGTTAAAGCAATCATAAAATCCTCACAAAGTGGGCTGATCCGGCGCTTGGCAGCAAGGCGGATGTTTATATTGTAGTTTTTTTCGGCGCGCCGTCAAAGGATTTTTTTAGTGAGAAGGAAAAGCCCCCGGCCTTTTAGGGCCGGGGGGATTTGGGGATTAATAGTACCCGCTTCTATAGTACCATTGTGTACATTTGCCACTACTGTCATAGGAGTCGCAGGAACGCACAGACGTCGTATTTCCCTCTTCATCATAGGTGTATTCAACAATAGATCCCTGAGAATTGGAATAGGCTGTACATTTGCCGTCACTGCCAACAGTTATGCAAGGACTTCTGGTTAGCAGATTCCCTTTGCTATCGTAGGTATAGTCAGTGCCCCAGCTAGCATACTCCGCGCAGCTGCCATCACTGCCATAGGCATTGCAGGTACGATCAGACGTCTTATTCCCATTGGCGTCATAGGTAAAAATCCGAACACCACCGTCCTGGTGCGTACAGCTTCCGTCACTACCATACTCGTAGCAGAAACGATAGGAAGTCTGATTCCCATTCGCATCATAGGTGTAGTCCTGGCCACTGCCATACGCCGTACAGCTGCCGTCACTGCCCACGGTTTTGCATCCACGCGAAGACGTCATATTCCCGTTCTCATCATAGGTGTAATGCTGATTGCCAGAGCTATTCTTATAATACACCGTACATGTGCCGTCACTACCAAAGGCATCGCATTTACGCTTAGACGTCAGATTTCCATTCTCATCATAGGTGTATTCAGTGCCGTACATGGAGATCTCTGTGCATTTACCGTCGCTGCCATAAGCTTGGCAGGTACGATCAGACGTCTTATTTCCATTTTCATCGTAGGTGTAGGCGTACGCGGCGTTATAACGATCACAACGGCCAGTGTAGTAGTTATAGATTGTACAGTTACGCGAAGACGTCAGATTTCCATTTTCATCATAGGTATTTTCAACCCCTGTATTGTACCTTTTGCATGTTCCGTCACGCTCATAGCTATTATAGCAGGAACGCCGGGATGTCATATTCCCATTCTCATCATATGTGTAGTCATAAGAATTGTAGATATCCCACGTCGTACATTTGCCGTCGCTGCCATAAGCGTTGCAGGTACGCTGGAAGATCTTATTCCCATTCTCATCATATGTGTATTCCGTGCCAGAGTGATATTGCGTACATTTTCCGTCACTGCCATAGGTTCTGCACCGACGATAGGAAGTCTGATTCCCATTCTCATCATAAAAGTACTCTTGGCCATTGTAATATGCTGTGCATCTGCCGTCACTACCATAGGTTGCGCATCCTCCATGCTCAGCTGTCAGATTCCCATTCGCATCATAGAATCTTTCGTACTCGCTTCTACAAACATCCCCAGTCAGCACACAGGTCCGCTTGCTTTCCATTTTTCCGTCTTCGCCAAAACTCTTTTCCACACACACATCCCTTTGGCAAAAACGCTCTGTATAACTGCCGTTTTCTTGATAGGTTCCCTCACAGCTGTACCCGCTGGCAATAGGCCGGTTGCAAGTCTTGGTGCAGGGATAGGTATCGCAGGATTGCCACCCACCGGCCCCCGCCTTGTCCATGGCGTCCACCACGTCAGCCGACATTCCCAACCCGCTCCCTTCCAATACATACGTGTCATACCCCGGGGTCAAATAGCCGTTGATTTTCTCTCCGCCTAAACTCTCGCAAAGGCGTTTGGCCCGCGTGGAGTCTTTCAAGGCTTCACAATGGATTTCCTTGGCGTAATTGGGGCTCAAGGCTTGATAGACAACATAATTATTGTCCAAGTTATCTTTGCTCAATTTCACATATTTGTGGCTCTCACGTTGGCTAAGCTCCAGTTTCGTCCCGTCGGAGAACTCTGCCGTCGGACCCGTGACGTCTTTGGTAATCGTGGTGTCTAAGTTTTGTAAGTCCTCACTATATTCCCCACGCGCCATGTGGAAAGCTTCCTGCGAAGTGGCTATCGTTTTTGCCATGGGCATTAAGGTGGAATAACGGCTCTTGTCCACCGCGCCTTGATACTTCGGCAAGGCCACCGACGTTAATACTCCAATGATGAGTATAACGACCAACAACTCACTGAGCGTAAAGCCGCGCAACTGTCCTCTCCTCGCGTTATTCCCGAGGGAGTGGCGGCCCGCAGGGTTCGGGAATCTCGTCGTTTTCTCATAAGGTTGAGATCCCCGATAGAAACATGCGGGGATGACAACACTAAATAAGCCGCCTAAACGGCCCGTAGAACGGTTTTTCATAAAAAGGCTCCTTTTTCGTTAAATT
>CAVDMZ010000007.1:0-20732 GCA_963610115.1 Duodenibacillus sp. | reverse complement strand
CTCTACGCCACGCCGATGATTGCCGCGCTGAAGCAAAAATATCCCACGCTGCCCTTTTACGCCTATGTTGGGGCGCAGTTTGACCGCAACAATTCCCCGCTGGTGGGCAAGCTCTTGCAGAGCAACCCGCACATTGAAAAGGTGTTTTATTTTAACGGGTACCGCCACCCGCTCATTTGGAAGAATTACTGCTATGAGGATGCCTTTAAAAATATTCCCGACGGATTTTTGGCCGTGCCCGTGTATTATGATTACAGTGTCCGTGTTGCGCACCGCGTGAAGAGTTTGTTTGAAACGTTCGGTTTGCCTGTGCCGTTGGACGTCCCCGTGCCACAAATGTATTTCCCGGCGCAGCCTGCCCCGGTGGTGGCGGAGTTGTTCTCGCGCACCTGCCGGCAGGCTAAGGGGAAAAAGGGCCTTGTGTTTTTGCAGCTGGATTCCCGCGGGTCTAATTATGTCTATCCGCATATCCACGCACTGGCGGAGAGCTTGATAGACGAGGGGTATTTTGTGATGAGCGTAACCAAAGGCGGCCCTGTGCAAAATCCGGCGTATTTGGAAATTGACATCAAAAAATTAACGATTAATGAGACGTGGCATTTGCTCTCGCTACTCAAGGCGCAGTTCTCCCTGTATGTGATTGCGGTCAATTCTGTTTTTTGGGCGGCCTCGGCCGGGCTGGGGCTGCCCAATTTGGGGCTGCAGCACTGGATAGATAAAAAGGTGCACAATTTGTGGTATCATAATATTGAGGTGGTAACGGATTATATTTATCCGTTCCTGCCGCGTGAAAAACAGATTTTTGCCCCGGCGGAGAGTTATACCCGCCACAACCAAAAAATCATTGACTACAAACCCGAGTGGATTGTGAAATGGTTTAAAGAAAAATTTGAGAGGTAAAGGTAAATTTTTTCCTTTTGAGGGCTGGCATTATCTCTTCTGCCGTCATTGCCGAAGGGGGTTGCGGCGCGCAAGGGGAGGCAAGTCCAGCCCAGCCCAGCCATATCGTCATTCCCGAAGGTCGTAATCGGGAATCTCAGCCTTATTGTTTTTGCTGTTCGTTTTTTGTTTTCTCGTCGTGAAAGTGGGCTCCCTGTTTTAAAACACTTGCCTAATGTTTTTTTTTTGGTAAATTTTAGTTGTAAGTAAAATTTACCAAAAAAGGAAGGCGAGTATGAAAAACCGTTCTACGGGCCGTTTAGGCGGCTTATTTAATGCCGTTGCCCTTTCGGGCAATGACGTGAGGAGAGGACACTTGCGCGGCTTTACACTTATTGAGTTATTGGTCGTGGTCCTCATCATTGGCATCCTTGCGGCCCTTGCCTTGCCGCAATATCGTTTGGCGGTAGACAAGGCCAAACTGGGCAAAACTTTGTCCTTGCTTCGCTCTGTCAAGGACGCACAAGAGCGTTACCTGATGTCTAACGGGCAATACGCCACCCAATTTGCCGATTTGGATATTTCCCTGCCGGGTCAACCAACTATCAAACCCGGGGTAGAGGGAACGTCCGTGGTGGGGGAACAGGCGGACTATGGGGACTTCAGGATATACCTCTTATCTATATGGCGGTTTGTTTACACGAGCAAATACTTGTCTGATGGAAGTAGTATTAATTTCGGTTTGCGTTTGGAACAGAGCAATTCCAAAGACGGCCCTGTCCTCTGTATTGCTGATAACAGCAAACCCGACAGCTTATCCCACAAATTGTGCAAGAGTTTTGGTGTGACTCATACGACTTCTAGCGCAAAATATACCTACTACACCGTGTCGCTGTAAGTTTCTTATTGCTATTCCTCGGGCAAGGCCACCGGCAGGTGCCCTTGCGGTTTTAAATTGCCCAAGATGATATTCGCCGCTGTTTGCAGGACATACTTGTTTAAACCATAGGTAGCCAGCACCGTATCGGCCTGAGGATAATTGGGGATATCATACGGACTCATGGTAGAAATAAACACATGGCGCGGGTGGTCCTTAAACAGCGCTGAAATCGTATTTTTTTGGTTGATATTTGTCTTGTCTGCCCACTGCAAACTGGTTACTACCAGCAGGTCGCTGCCTTGGGCACATTCGCGCGCCCGCCGCGCATCCACCGCTTTGGGGGTCAGGGCGGCGTTATAACTGCGGATGTTCCAGCCCTTTTGCAAAAAAGGTTTGGTAAAACTCATCAGTTGGTCAGCAAAGCGCGCCGGGGCGAAAAATACGGCGCAAACCGTCGGCTTGCGTCCGCGCTGTACTTGCGGATCAAAGGGCAGAAGCTGTGCGCGGTCGCGCACCAGCGTGACGGCCTCGTCGCTGATTTTTTCCAAGGCGGCGCGGTAGGCTTTATCTATGGGCGCGGGCTTTTCCTGCGGGGCCGAAAGCAGGCCCAACTGTTTTTTCAAATTAAAAATTTTGCGTGCCGCCTCCTTTACGCGTGTGCGCGCGGCGGGCGTGGCGGACATTTGCTTGTAAATGCGCGCGACGGTGGTTTGGGGTTTGATGTAGCGGCCCAAGAGCACCAGGTCTGATCCGGCATGGAGCGCGCGCACCGCGCAATCGGCAATGGAGCAAAAAGAGGTGGCCGCCTTCATATCCAAACTGTCGGTAATGATGAGACCTTGAAAGCCCATTTTCTCGCGCAGTAAATCTTGCAAAATCGGCGCAGAAAAGGTGGCGATGTTTTTCTTGTCCAAGGCCGGGTACAAAATGTGGCTGGTCATCACGCCCTGCACGCCGTTTTTGACGGCTTGCTGAAACGGGGCCAAATGAATTTTTTGCAGTTGGCGGTAGGTCGCATGGACCACGGGCACCTGATAGTGCGAATCTACGGAAGTGTCCCCGTGGCCCGGAAAATGTTTGACTACGCTGACGATGCCGGCGGCCTTAAAGCCGTTCATCAAAGACAGCCCCATTTTGGTTACGCTGGCCGGATCGGACCCAAAGGAGCGCACGCCGATAATAGGGTTGTGCGGATTGCTGTTTACGTCTAGCACCGGGGAGAAGTTCATATGCACGCCGGCGCGCCTGAGTTCCAGTCCGGCCAAATAAGCAATCGTCGCCGCGCCCGCTTCGTCGCCGGAGGCGGTCAGCATCATATTGGTGGGTAAATAGTCAAAACCCAAGGTAATGGGGGTGTACACCGTGCCGCCCTCGTAATCTATGGAAATGAGCAGGGGAATTTTGTGCGGGCTTTTGGCGGCCCAGCTTTGCAGTTTGCCGATGAGCGCGCTGGTTTGCGCCAAGGAATAATTGCCCCATTGGATCAGCACGCCGCCCACTTGTCCGCTTTCAATGACCGGGCGGAAGATTTCGGCACTGTCCACATCCACAAATACCGTTAGCGTTTGGCCCAGTTTTTCCTCAAAGGATAAATCCTCAAAACGTACCGCGTCCGCCGCGTACAACGTGGCAGACAAACACGCAAACAGGGCCAGCAAAATGTATTTTTTAATCATGGTTCTTTAGGTGCAAAATCACCACTTCGGACGGAGCAAACAGCCGCAGCGGCATACCCCAGTAAAACATCCCCGAAGTAACATAGAGCTTGCTTTGCTCCGTCAACTGGTACAGCCCGTACACATAACGGTATTTTAATTTTACAAAGAAATGGAACGGGAATATCTGCCCGTTGTGCGTGTGTCCGCTGAGCATGAGCGGAATGTGGTGCCGTGCGGCCACCTCGGTTAGTAAAGGCTGGTGGCTCAGCAGCAGGCGCGGGCGGGTCGGGTCGCTTTGCTTGAGCAGTTCGTCCAATGCCTCTGCGCGGACCTGGGCGGTTAGAATATCCTTTACGCCGATGAGCTGCACTCCGTTGGGCAGGGTATGTACCTGGTTTTGCAACAGGGTAATATGGGCTTGGCGGAAAAAATCTACGGAATGGCTCAGCCCGGCATAATATTCGTGATTGCCCAACACCCCGAAGGAGCCGTATTTGGTTTTAAAGCGGGCCAAGGCCGCGGCGTATTCTTCCCGGTGGGCGCCGTATTCAAACAAGTCCCCCAGCACCAGCAGCGCATCGGGGTTTTGCGCCTGCAAGCGGTCCAGCTCTTTTTGAAAGCGTGTCAAAGATACGCCGATCCCCAGGTGGCTGTCGGAAAGGACGGCCACGGTCATTTCCGGCGCGTTTGGAAGGACCCAATCCAAGTGTTTTAATTTCGGGGCGCGCAACCCACCCGCCACAGCGGCAATACTAAACCAAAGGATGACCAGCAAACTCAGCGGAGCCAGGACCGGTCGCGCCTGCCATGGGGTCAAGGCAAACAGCCCCGCCAACAGCGCAAAGGCCAGCACCACAAAGAACAGAATAAATACCAGCCCGGCCCAAGTGTAGCCCAAATAGTAGAGTATCCCTTCCCATAGGCCGTAATGCGTGCGCGTGTAGAGCAAAATGGTCCCTACGGCCCCGGTCAGCAGCAGCGGAAACACCACGGCGGGCCCTTTCCACCCGGCCGCCGGAAAGAGATAAAAAAACCACAGGCCCAGCACGGCCTGCATAAAAAATAAAATCAAACTGACTATGACAAAAAATAATCCCATACACTCCCGAGGTTTTCACACGGATTTAAAAGCGAACGCAAACGGCTACTTCATATTTTAAAAAATTTCGCATAATAAGTATAATATATCTATACGCAACACATTTTTATACACCGAGGAAAACAGACATGACAGTCAGAGTCAGATTTGCCCCTTCTCCGACGGGGTTTTTGCATATTGGCGGCGTGCGCACCGCACTTTTTAATTACTTATTTGCCAAAAAAAACAAGGGCACTTTTTTGCTGCGCATTGAGGATACAGACGAGGAACGCAGTACCCAAGCCTCCACCGACGCTATTTTTGAAGGCATGCAGTGGATGAAACTCAACTGGGACGAAGGCCCCATGCCAGACGGTACCAACAAGGGCCCTGACGCGCCGTATTACCAAGCCCTGCGCGCAGACCAAGGCATTTACAAAAAATACATTGACCAATTGATTGCCGAGGGCAAAGCCTATAAATGCTATTGCACCGAGCAGGAGCTGGAGGCCAACCGCCAAAAATGTTTGGCCGAACACCGCCCGCCCAAATACAGCGGCAAATGCCGGGACTTGACCCCCGAACAACAAAAAGAGCTGGAGGCCCAAGGCCGCAAATATGTTATCCGCTTCCGTATGCCGCAGGAGGGCGACGTGGAATGGGACGATATGATCCGCGGGCATGTGAAGTTTGCCAGCAAGGATTTGTACGACTTAGTCATCCAAAAAACCAGCGGTTACCCGACCTATAACTTTGCCGTGGTGGTGGACGACCACCTCATGCGCATGACGCACGTCATCCGCGGCGATGACCACATTTCCAATACGCCGGCGCAAATTCAAATTTACCGCGCCTTGGGCTGGAAGGAGCCGGTTTTTGCCCACCTGTCTATGATTCACGGACCCGACGGCAAAAAGCTCTCCAAACGCCACGGCGCCACCAACGTGGTGGAGTTCCGCAATATGGGTTATTTGCCCGAGGCGCTCAAAAACTATTTGGCTTTGCTGGGGTGGGCTACCCCCGATTCCCAGCAGCTGTTTGCTCCCGGCGAGCTGGAAGAAAAATTTGATATCTCCGGCTGTCAGCCCAGCCCGGCGGTTATGGACCCGGAAAAGCTGAACTGGATGAACGGCGAATACATCCGCCAGACTCCCTTGGCTACACTGACAGATTATGCCCTGCCGTTTATTGAAAAGGCCGGCATAGACGTAAGCAAGGTTTCCCGCGAGCAGTTGGAAGGCATTGTGGGCTTGGAGCAGGAAAAATACAAACTGCTGACCGAGATCCCGGATTTGATCCGTTTCTTTTTTGAGGACCCGGTGTTTGAGCAGGAAGCGTTGGATAAAGTATTTGCCAAGCCGGAAGCCAAGGCTGTGTTGGAAGGCATGATTAAAACGTATAGTGAACTGCCGGAATTTACCGAAGCGGCTTTAGAGGCGGCGGCGCGCGGCTTTGCCAAGGCCAACGGCTATAAAGCCGGGCAAGTTTTTCACCCGGTGCGCGTGGCGGTGTCGGGCCGCACGCACGGGCCGACCTTGTTTAAAATGCTGGAATACATGGGCCGGGACACGGTGGTGCGCCGTTTGAAGAACGCACTGCCCTATTGTAAATAAACATTCATGAAATACTGTCTCTTTGACGGCGGCGATGTGGTGGGGCCTTTCTCGGCGGAGCAACTGTTGCTCCGGCCCGGGTTTGATGCCCACTGCTTGGTTTGCCCCGAAGAGCACAGCGACGAAGAAAGCTATTGGAAAGAGGCCTGCTTTTACCCGGATTTTGGGTTTAAGCCAGACGCGGCTCCTTCCGCCCCGGCCAAGCCTATCCCCGCGGCCCAAAGCGAAAAATTTTTAAAGGAAATGGATACGGTGATGACGGAACTGTCCTCCTTTAAAGTGCAGAGCAAGGCCCCCGCCGCACCGCCCAAAGAGGCCCCGGCCCAGCCGGTTTCTCCGCTCGTTTCCACGCCGAAGGAAACCATGCCCCCGGTCCAGCCGCCGGAGCGCAAAATTTCCTCTTTGCTGATGCAAGCGTCCAAAGAAATGCAGCCGCCGCGGCCGAAAGAACCAAAAGAAAATTTTACCGCGGGCAAAGGCCCCGTGCCGGAAACGGCCCCGCAAGAACAGACCCTTTCGGCGAAGCTGCCCCCGGCGGACAAGACCCCGCATGAGGACGGGGGGGCTGTGCCTGCGCAGACGCAACCCACCCAGGAGACGGAAGTGGTGGCGAGGACCATTTCTCAGCTCAGCCCGATTGAGGAATATTTCAATACCATTAGAAGCGGGGATTTGGGCAATATTTTGGGGATGCCCGATCCGAAAGAGAACTCCGACATGAACTTGGCCCGTGCTTTGGAAAGCCAATTTGAAAAAACCGATCCCGGCCCGGGAACGCCGATGTTGGAGGAGGACCCGTTTGACGAATTTACCCCCAAAAGCCAGCCGGAGAAAATAGAGGAGGCATTTGCGGTATCGCCCGATGAGGCGGACCGCCAGACGCAGGCCCAGCTGAAGGCGTCCTTGCCGGATTTGCAGAGCGCCCGTGCCTTGCCGGTAGCCGGGCAGACCGCTGCTACTGCGGAGCCCCCGGCCGGAAAAACCGAGCCGCCCACCCAGCGGGAATGGGTGGTGCCCGAACAAGAGGATGACCCGAATGACCGTACGGTCAAAACCATTTTGGAAGGCAAACTGAAGGTGGATACTTCGCGCAGGGAGATCCCAGAACCCATTAAAGAGGTCCCTGCCGAAGAGGCCAAGCCCCAGCCCGCGACGCCGACGCAGCAAGAGGCGGCAGAGGAATTTCTAAAGCAGCGCGTGGTGCGCCGCCCTCCCGGAAGCCGCTTGAAATATGTGGGGTTGTTTTTGGGCGTGCTGGTGCTGGGGACGGGGTTTTGGTTGAACTGGAGCCGTGCCGCGGTCCCACCACTTGAGGAGACGGATCCTGCCGCCGCGGCCCCGGCTGATCCGGTGGAGGATACCACCCCTTCGGCCCGGCAGATTATCCAAACCGTGCAGTCCCCGTTGCCGCAAGACCCGTTGGAACGTGCCAAATATTTGGTGCAAAATTATCCGTTGGATGAAAACCGCGGCACCGTAGAGCATTATTTGGCCCAGCGTTATAGCCGCGAACTGGCCAACGGCTACGGGGCCCTGTGGTCCGCCGAACCGTTGCACCGTGATGTATATGTGGTCAAATACCGCTTGGCCAAAACGCGTAAGGAGCCGATTGTATATATTTTTCAGGTGGACACGGCCAAAAAGAAATTGACCGGAGCGTTAAATAATATTACACTGGATTTAGTGGGGAAAATAAAATAAGGAGAGGTCTTTACCATGATCTTAATGGATGACTTGTTTAAGTTAATGAAAGCCAAAAATGCGTCAGATATTCATCTGACCGTGGGCGTGCCGCCCGTGTTGCGTATTCAAGGGCGTTTGTATGCCACCCAGTTTGAAACGCTCACGCCCGAGAGTGCCCAAGCGTTGATTTATTCCATTATGACCGATGAACAACGCCAACAGTTTGAAGAGACCTTGGAGTTGGATTTTTCCTTCGGGTTAAAGAGTTTGGGCCGCCTGCGCGTCAACGTGTATAAACAAAAGGGGTGCGTGGCGGCGGCGTTGCGCTCCATTCCCAATGAATTTAAATCCTTTGAAGAGTTGGGTTTGCCCTCTGTAACGTATAACTTGATGAAGCTCAACAAAGGCTTGGTACTGGTTACCGGCGCCACTGGATCTGGTAAATCTACCTCTTTGGCCAGCATGATTAACTACCTCAATGTCCACGAGAGCAATCATATCATCACCGTGGAGGACCCGATTGAATTTGTGCACCCGCACAAACGCTCTATTGTGAACCAACGCGAGGTCGGTTCCGATACCAAATCCTTCCAAGCCGCCTTAAAACACTTCTTGCGCGAAGACCCCGATATTATTCTGGTGGGCGAGTTGCGCGACATTGAAACCATTGAGGCTTGCTTGACCTTGGCCGAAACGGGGCACTTGGTGTTTGCCACGCTGCACACCAATGACGCCATTCAATCCATTAACCGTATCATTGACGTGTTTCCGGCCAATCAGCAGCCGCAGGTGCGCACGCAGCTGTCGTTTGTGTTGGAGGCTATTTTGTCCCAGCAGCTCTTGCAGGGCATAGACGGCATGCGCGTCATGGCGGCGGAGGTGCTGATTGCCAACTCGGCCGTGCGCAACTTAATCCGCGACGGAAAAGCCGAGCAAATTATGAGCACCATGCAGACCAGTGCGGGCATTGGTATGGTCACGATGAACCAGGCCTTGGGTGATTTGTACTTGCAGCGCAAGGTGACTTTCCAAGAAGCCCTTTACCACACCAGCGATCCGTCCGGTTTGAAGAGCTATCTGCAACAAAAGACGGGCCAAACGCATTTCAAATAAAAAGTAGAAGTCTTTTCTGTACGGGGCCACTCTGCGGAGCGGCCCCGTATTTTCACGGGATGTTTTCTCTAAGCGGGCGTGGTGGCGGCGTCTAATGAGCCGTAGGGCCTCCGGGCGAGGGACTAAAAATTTTTGTCTGTCTTGGGGGCAGGGCGGACATGGCCTTCATTAGATAGTGTGGCCTTATCGCGCAATTTGCGGTGGTAAGTGACGGCGTAGCGGTGTACCTCATCGCGGATTTCCATCAGCAAATTCAGGGCCGGGTCCCCTAAGGGCAGTTTGAGGCTTTCTTCTTGGCCCGGCACATAAATACCTTCGTGTGTTTCGGCTAAAGAAATCATGGGGATATACAGCCCTGCCTGATCGCAGGCATTGAGCGCGGCGGTAATTTGCGCCTTGCCGCCGTCTAATAGAAACAAATCAGGTTTTTGGGCCGGGTCGCGCTTGATTTGGCGCAAACGGCGAAAGACGCTCTCTTGCATCATGGTAAAGTCGCTGCCGCCCTTGCTGGGCAGGGGGGAGCGGATTTTAAAACGGCGGTAGTGCTCGTGATTTTTTTCCCCGTTGATATAACACACCATGCAGCCCACGGCCTCGCGCCCAAACAGGTGGGAGTTATCAAAGGCCTCAATATGCGCCGGCAGCCGCGCCAGCCCCACCCAGCGGGCCAAGCGTTTTAATTTATCGGAATTGGCAATGGCCTGCGTGATTTTTTCGTCCTCGTATTTCCCGACGATGACCCGCTCGCGCATATGGTCCAGCGCTTGCAGAAAATTGCGGTACAGGGCGGCCTTTTCATATTGCATTTGCTGGGAACAGGCTTGCATTTGCCGGGTAATTTTTTGGGTAATTTCTTGGAAATCTCCGGCTAAAAACAGTTCCATGCGTTGGGCGATTTGCCGGTATTCTTCGTAAGAAATTTTGCCCGCGCACGGAGCGGGACATTGTCCCGTGTGATAGTACAAACAGGTTTTAATGCGGCGCGGGTCCAGTGGCCTTTGGCGGGAAAAGTTCCACTGGCAGGGGCGCAGGGGCGCGTATTTGCTCTTCCACAGAAAACGCATCAGGCGGCGCACGATGCTGGACTTGGGGTATGGGCCGAAATAGGCGTCTTTGCCCGGCCCTTTTTTGCGTGCGATGGACAGCCGGGGGAAATCCTCCGCCAAGGAAAGTTTTAAATAGGGGTAATGTTTGTCATCTTTCCCCAGCGAGTTAAAAAAGGGCTGGTATTTTTTGATGAGTTTGTCCTCCAGCACCAGTGCGTCGCGCTCGGAGGCGGTGGTTACATAGTCTATCTTGTAAATCAGTGGCAACAGGCTGGGCAGTTTCCATCCACGGGAATAGAGATTACTGTCTTGGAAATATTGTTTGACGCGGTCAGATAAATTTTTGGCCTTGCCCACATAAAGCACCGTGCCCTCACGGGCGCGCATAAGATATACACCGGGTTTTTGGGGCAGCCATTTTATTCGCGGGTCCATGCCTTATTTTAACATTTAATTTAACCTTCCCAAAAGAAAAAGCGGAGCAGGAAGGAGACGGAAAAGTTGACCCCGCCCTCTAAATAGAGTAAAATATATACCAAGAGAGATTTTCTCGTGAGGAAATAAATACCATGGCAAAATTGAAAACCGGAAGACACACCGGCGCTTTGAAAGCCCAGCGCCAAGCTGAGAAGAGAACTTCCCAGAACAAAGGGCTGATGAAACAAGTGCGCGCGACCACCAAGAAGGTGCTCGCCGCCGTAAAGGCCGAAAAGGCTACCGTGGCGGAGGAATTAAAGGCCGCCGCGTCCAGCATTGATAAGGCGGCTAAAAAGAAAACCATTCACTGGAAAACCGCCGCGCGCAAAAAATCGCGCTTGGCCAAGGCCGTGAATAAGGGCGCCAAAGCCCCGGCCAAAAAAGCCGCTAAAGCCAAATAAACTGCCTTATACGCAATTTAAACCCGCCGTTTTGTTTGCGGCGGGTTCTTTTAGATCTATCTGTTTACTTACCGGTAGGTAACTAATTTTGAGAAGACTCAATTTAATGAAAAAATTATTCCTTTGTGTGGGGGCCTTCCTATTGGGTGCGGCCCTGTCGGCTGCCCCGCTTGCGCCGTACCAGCGAGGAGATATCTTACTTAGCGGCGCCGTGAAGTGGGCCATTCCCGGTTTGGGCACGGATTGGGGAGAGGTCAATGTGGACCAGCAGACCTTGGGTATTGCGCACGACGCCAAACTGGGCACCCCGAGCGTGGGGGCAGAGCTGGAGGCTCTCTATTTTCTGTCGGCCCATTTGGCCTTAGGGGCCAGCGTCGGCACGGAGTTTTTTAGCCAAGACCGCGCCAGCGGTTTGGAAAAGGATGTTTCCACGCATATAAGCGATTGTATGCTGGCAGGGCGGGTATATCTCACGCCGGCTTCGCCGTGGCGTTTTTATCTTCCTTTGGCAGTGGGGGTGGCCCACATTCATATGACGGTGGATATGGAGCCGAACCTGCGCTTTAAATATACAGGTTTTGCCATGCACGCAGGGCTGGGGGTAGAGCACGCCGTGGGGGAGCATTGGCTACTGGGCGGCGAGGTGCGCTATAATACCCACCGTTTTCACGATACCCGTTATACGGCGCGTCACGAAAAGGTGTATATCTACCCGCGTGCCAATTATATTTCCTTTTTGGTGCGGGCCGCGCGGCGTTTTTAGGTTTCCCCGTTTGGAGCAAGAAAAAGCCCCCGAAAGTTCCGGGAGCTTTTTGCGTAAAAACAGGTTTACAGCTCGGTGTGCAGAACCTTGAGGGTGTCCTTTTCCTTGGCGACGGGCAGGCATTCCTGCACGCGGTAGTGTTGGCCTTGCACGCTGTCTGAAATGGCTTGGATATCCGCATCGGTTAAGATTTCTTTGTCATAGGTGGTGCGAAATTCATATTCCAACCCCGAGGTGCGGACAATATCCATGCTGCGCTGCAAGGTTTTGGGGTCAAATTCCACCCCGGTAATCAAGGAATATTTTTCCAACGGCGCCTTGAGGTCCATGGCAATGTAATCCAGCAAATGCTGCCCTATCGCTTGCTCCAACACGGCCGGGCGGGTGCCGTTGGTATCCAACTTAATCAAATAGCCTAAGGCTTTTATCTGCGCCATAAAGGGCAACAAATCCTCCTGCAGGGTGGGTTCCCCACCGGTAATGACTACCCCTTCCAAAGTGCCCTGACGGCGGTGCAAGAAGTCCATTACTTCCTGTTTGGGCAGGGACGCTTGCAGAAGATGGGGGTAAACCAATTCCGGGTTATGACAATAGCGGCACCGGAAGTTGCAGCCTTGGGTAAACACCACGGCCGCCACCCGGCCCGGGTAGTCAATTAACGTGAATTTAATCAAGCCCCCAATCTTCATACAGTGGGAAAAAACAGATTATTTGCCGCAACCGCAGGAACAGGCGCAGCCGTTCTCCACGTGCATGGTTTTGCGCATGGCAAATTCTTCTTTTTTGCCCTTGTTCCAGTTTTGTACCGGGCGGAGGTATCCGACCACGCGGGAGTACACTTCACATTTGGAACCGTGTACGTCATTCATTTCCTTTTTCAGTTCCGAAATTTTGTTTTCTACGATTTTTCTTTCTTCAGCGGTCATGGCTGTTCTCCTTACATACTTCTGCTACTGGTCTGGCGGGGGTGCGCGGGTATGCTACACCTGCGGCGCGGGGCCAAACTGCTTTTTAGGGTTAGCTCGTAACCCAAAAAGGGGGATTTGCGATACATCCTTTTTAAATCTATTTGCTGTAGAGTTGTTCCTCCAGCAGGCGCACTTGGCGCTCCAGTTCTTGCATCCGTTCAGACTTGCATTTGGGGCACTCAAAATGTTCCCCTTCAATGTAGCCGCATTTGGGGCAGACGCTGAAGGTCGGCGTGATGGAAAAATACGGCAAGGTATATTTTTCACAGACGGTTTTGATAAAGCGTTTCATGGCTTGTAAATCTTTGATGCGCTCCCCGGTAAAGATATGCTGCACGGTGCCGCCGGTGTATTTGGATTGGATGGTGCTCTGCAAGTCCAACATTTCAAATACATCGTCGGTATAGTTGACGGGCAGCTGCGAGGAGTTGGTATAAAAAGGCTGGTGGCCTTGTTTATACATGGCCTCGTCGGCGCAGAGGATATCGGGGTAATGCTCCTTATCCAATTTGGCCAAGCGGTACGAGGTCCCTTCGGCCGGGGTGGCTTCCAAGTTGTAATTGTTGCCGGTTTCCTCTTGAAATTGGATCAGTTTTTCGCGCATAAAGGTCAGCACCTTTTCGGCAAAGGCTTTGCCTTCGGGGGTGCCGATGTCCTTGCCGATGAGGTTGAGGGCCGCTTCGTTCAAGCCTACCAAACCGATGGTGGAAAAGTGATTTTTCCAGTATTGGTTGAAGCGCTGTTTGACCGAGCGCAAGTAAAAGCTCATATACGGATAGAGGTTGGCGGCCGTAAAGCGTTCAATGACCTTGCGTTTGATTTCCAAACTTTCCTTGGCCGTTTCCATGCGGTCGGTTAAATTGGCAAAAAACTCCTCTTCATTTTTAGACAGATACCCCAGGCGCGGCAAATTAATCGTTACGACGCCGATAGAGCCCGTCAGCGGGGCCGAGCCGAACAAGCCGCCGCCTCTTTTACGCAATTCGCGGTTATCAATGCGCAAGCGGCAGCACATGGAACGGGCATCCTCGGGGTTCATATCGGAATTGATAAAGTTGGCAAAATACGGGATGCCGTACTTGGCCGTCATTTCCCACAGCGGGGTCAATTTGGGATTGTCCCAATCAAAATCCTTGGTGATATTGTAGGTCGGGATAGGGAAAGTAAATACGCGGCCCTTGGCGTCCCCGGCCAGCATCACCTCGCAGAAGGCGCGGTTGAGCAGGTCCATCTCGTTTTGAAACTCTTTGTAGGTCTTATCCATCAGTTTCCCGCCGATGATGACCGGCTGGTCCTTGTAATAGGAGGGGACATTGAGGTCCAAGGTCAGGTTGGTGAACGGCGTTTGGAACCCGACGCGGGTGGGCACGTTGACGTTGAACAAAAATTCCTGCAAGGCCTGTTTGACCTCCTCATAGGAGAGTTTATCATAATAGATAAACGGCGCCAGCAAGGTGTCAAAGTTAGAGAAGGCCTGGGCGCCCGCGCTTTCGCCCTGCAGGGTATAAAAGAAATTGACCACTTGGCCCAAGGCGGTGCGGAAGTGCTTGGCCGGTTTGCTTTCGGCCTTGCCGACCACGCCCGTAAAACCGCTCAGCAACAGGTCTTGCAAATCCCAGCCGACGCAATAAGCGCCCAGCAACCCCAAGTCGTGCAAGTGAATATCGCCTTCGGAGTGCATCCGTTTTACCTTTTCCGGATAGATTTTATTGAGCCAGTACACCTTGCTGATTTCGGAGGAAATGTAGTTGTTCAACCCCTGCAAGGAGTAGCCCATATTGCTGTTTTCGTTGACTTGCCAATCCAGTTGTTTGAGGTACTGGTCCACTAAGTCCACATTAAATTTGGAGGAAATCTCGCGGATGCGGGCATGCTGGTCGCGGTACAAAATGTATGCTTTGGCCGTCTTGTGGTAATTGGACGTGAGCAGTACATCCTCCACAATGTCTTGCACATTTTCCACATTGGGGGTAGTGTCTGCGTAAAGCTGTTGGATGATATTAATGGCGCGGATGGTCAGTTTTTTGGCGGTATCGGCATCAAACTCGCCGGTGACCTCGGCGGCCTTGGCAATGGCCTTGGTGATTTTTCTAGAGTCAAAATGTTGAATAGAACCGTCTCTTTTGACGATGTTGGTAATTACTTCTGCGTTTTCCATGATTCTTGTCCTGTAATGTGGTGTCCGCGGGGCCATAGAACCTGCGACAATTTAAATTCTTGCATAAAAAAACAAAAAGTGCAAATCCCGACGAGAAACGCTGTAAGCCCGGGGGCAAAAATTTTTATTTTTCCGTCTGAGAAATCCCATCTGTTTTTTCCGCGCTGGCCTTAAAAACAGCCGGTTTAGTTTTTGCTTATTAATAATTATTACTAATAAACAACTTGTTTGTCAAGTTTTTCTTTCTAACACGTTTTGCGGCTTGACCCGCAAGGCAAAACTGATTAAAATAAAAAATAGCTCTAAGGAGGGGTTATGGACTTTTATCAAATAATGACCTTGGTGGCCGTATTGGCCTTTGTGGTACTGGTGATTTTTGCGGTGCGTACCTTGTGGCAAGTCAAACGCACGGCCGAAGCCGTGGAATATTTAACGGTATTAACGGCGGAAAATGTGGAAAAAACGCAAAGTACTTTTGACCTGCTGCACAATATTTCCTCTATGTTAGACGGCACTTTTTATAAGGCGGCCCGTCTGGCGGTGGACTTGGTGCAGCGCTACCGTCACCGCAAGGAAAAATAGTTGACACCGCCCCGCTTGGCGCGGGGCTTTTTAATTAATCAGCAGCAAGGCTCCGCTCAGCCCCAGGGCAAACAGCAGCCACAACAGATACGGCACCAACAGCCAAAAAGCGCCACGTGCCGGCCGCCACACCCGGTGCATGATCCATCCGGTCAGTGCAATCATCGCACACAGTACCAGCAGGGCCCAGCCCATCTCCTGCCGCCCGAAAAACAGCGGCGTCCACCAGGCATTTAAAGCCAGCTGCAGCACAAAGAGGCCCAAGGTGCCGCGGTTTTGGGCTTGCAGCCGCGGACGGTAAATGAGATAACCCGCCGCGCCCAAGCACAAATAAAGTACGCTCCACACCACGGGAAAGACCCAATCCGGCGGCGAAAAGAAGGGCTGGTTGAGCTGATGATACCACCCCATGTGTTGCTGTGTGACGGCTTGCCCCACGATGCCCGGCACTTGGCAGAGCAAGATCCAAAAGATAAATTGTACGGTCTTCATCTATTCCCCCTTGCCGCCGCGTCGGTCGGCCCCTTTACTATAGCTTTCTTTGCGCCACGGAGCCAGCGGAAAACAGGGTTAGACCAAAATATATGTGGGACCTGTTGTGCCCGGGCGAAAAATGCTAAAATAATCAAAAGACTACCGCAGGAGCGCGTGTGCTATGGATACAAAATTGATTACCGAAATTACCCAATGGCTCAAGACCACCGATTTGGCGGAATTTTGCTATCGCAAAGACCATAATTGCCTTGAAATCAAAACGAGCCAGGCCCTGCCCGAGCCGGCGGAATTTTCTTGCCGTCTGCAGGTGGTAACGGCTCCGGCCTTGGGGATTTACCACCGCGCGGCCAAGGGCAAAAATTTGCCGCTTAAAGAAGGGCAGGCGGTGGCTGCGGGCGCCCGCTTGGGGTATATCCAAACCCACGGGCAAAAGCTGGAAATCACGGCTCCGGCCGCAGGCACCTTACGCATCATCAGCATTGAGGAGGGCCAACCCGCCGAATACGGGCAGCCCTTGTTCTTTCTGCAACCCTAGAGGCGGCCATGAACGCAAAAATCAAAGTAACCCCCTTTAAAAAAGTTTTAATTGCCAACCGCGGCGAGATTGCCTTGCGCGTGATCCGCACCTTAAAAGAAATGGGCATTGCCTCGGTGGCTGTTTATTCCGAGGCGGACAAAGACAGCCTGCCCGTGCGCATGGCCGATGAGGCCGTTTGTATCGGCGCGGCTCCTTCTTCGCAGAGCTATTTAAATATAGACGCGGTGGTTACCGCCGCCAAAATGACCGGGGCGGACGCCGTGCATCCGGGCTATGGCTTTTTGTCTGAAAACGCTGATTTTGCCGAAGCCGTTACCAAGGCCGGCATAACGTTTATTGGTCCCACGGCCCATGCCATCCGTTTGCTGGGGGTCAAGAGCACCGCGCGCGAAATAGCCATTAAGGGCGGCGTGCCCATTACGCCGGGATCGGACGGGGTGGTCGGCAAGAATTTCAAAGAGGTGGCCCGCAAAATCGGTTTCCCGATTATGATTAAGGCCTGCTTGGGCGGCGGCGGAAAGGGCATGCGCGCCTGCTTTGCAGAAAAAGAGTTGGAACACATGATGAAGACGGCCCAAGCCGAAGCCAAGGCCAACTTTGGCGATGACCGCGTCTATTTTGAAAAGCTGGTGCTCAACCCGCGCCACATTGAAGTGCAAGTGGCGGCTGATAATTACGGCCACGCCATTGCCTTTGCCGAGCGCGATTGCAGCATGCAGCGCCGCCACCAAAAGCTGGTGGAGGAATCGCCCTCTGCGTTTGTGACTCCGCCGGTGCGCCAAAAATTGCAAGAGGCCGCCGTAAAATTGGTCCAAGCGGCGGGCTACCGCGGGCTGGGAACGGTAGAGTTTTTGATGGCGCCCAACAAAGAATTTTATTTTATGGAAGTCAATACGCGCTTGCAGGTGGAACACCCGGTTACGGAAGCCGTTTGCGGGCGGGATTTGGTTAAAATGCAAATCTGCCTGGCCCAAGGCGAGCCCTTGGACATGGACCAAAAGCAGGCGTCCGTCATCCACTGCCATGCCATAGAGCACCGCATCAATGCCGAGGACAGCGAAAGAAATTTCGTCCCTTGCCCGGGCACCGTGGAGGAGTGGATCCCCGCGGGCGGATTGGGCGTGCGGGTGGACAGCCATATGTACACGGGCTACACCATTCCCAGCTATTATGACAGCCTGATTGCCAAATTGATTTTAACGGCCCCGGACCGCGAAAGATTGCTGGCCCGCAGCCGCCGCGCCTTGGCGGAATTTCAGGTGGCGGGAGTAAAGACCACGATCCCGTTCCACCAAAAAATTGTCCATAATGCCGATTTCGCCGCCGGGAATATAGACACGGGCCTGATTGAACGTATGCTGGAAGCGGAAAAAAATGACGAAAGCAAAAAATAAAATCTTCAGCCGCCGCCGTTTGGCCGCATGGCTTAAGGCGCAGCGCCAAGCCGGCAAAAGGATTGTATTTACCAATGGCTGTTTTGATATTTTGCATGCCGGACATGTGAGCGTGCTGGAGTTTTCCCGCTCCAAAGGCGATGCGCTGGTGGTGGGACTAAATAGCGACGCTTCCGTGCGCCGTCTCAAGGGGCCCACCCGCCCCGTAAACAAAGAGGCCGACCGGGCCTTGGTGCTGGCGGCTTTGCAGGCGGTGGATGCGGTGTGTGTGTTTGAACAAGACACCCCGTATGAGCTGATTAAATTGGTTCGCCCGGATGTATTGGTCAAGGGCGGCGATTACAAGCCCCAAGAAATTGTGGGCCGCGAATTTGCAAAAAAAGTGGTGCGTTTTGCTTTGCTCAAGGGGCGTTCCACTACCAATATTATTAAAAGAGTGCAGAAATAATCCGTACGAAAGGAAAAGAAAATGTCTGATATTTTTGATAAGTGCAGAAATTTCAAAGATGCGAAAATCGCCATGCGCATGGGGATTTACGGCTATTTTCAGCCCATTGAAAGCGCGCAAGGCCCCGAGGTCATGCTCAACGGGAAAAAATACATTATGGCCGGTTCCAACAACTATTTGGGGTTGGCCGATGATCCGGAAATGAAGAAGGCCGCCGCCGAAGCCGCTTTAAAATACGGCACGGGGTGTGCCGGTTCGCGGTTTTTAAACGGCAACACCATTTTTCATGACGAGCTGGAAAAACGCATCGCACGTTTTAAGCGCAAACAGGCCGGGCTTATCTTTTCCACCGGATACCAAATGAATTTGGGAGTGGTGTCTTGCCTGATTAAAAAAGGCGACTACGCCATTGTAGATAAACTGGACCACGCCAGCATTTTGGACGGAGTCAAACTCTCCGACGGGGAAATGGTGCGCTTTAAACACAATGACCCGGCCGATTTGGAACGCGTCCTCTCCAAACTGCCCGAGGAAGCGGGCAAGCTGATTGTGGTGGACGGCGTATTTAGCATGGAGGGGGACATTTGCCCCTTGCCTGATATTGTCAAGGCGGCCAAAAAATACGGCGCCCGCATTATTGTGGACGACGCCCACGCCACGGGGATTATTGGCAAGACGGGCCGCGGGACCTGCGAATATTTCGGTTTGGAAAACGGCGAGGTGGACCTGGTGGTCGGCACTTGCTCTAAAACCTTTGCCACCGTTGGCGGCTTTGTGGTTGGCGATGAGGACATCATCCACTACATCCGCCACAATGCCCGCAGCCAGATTTTTTCGGCGGCGCTGCCCCCGGCCTCGGTGGCGTCTATTCACAAGGCGCTGGAGCTGATTGAAAATGACACTTCCCGCCGCGACAACCTGTTCCGTATGACCGATAACCTCAAAAAAGGCTTGCGCGAGCTGGGCTATGATTTGGGCCACAGCACCACGCCGGTCATTCCCGTGCATGTGGGCAGTAATGAAAATTGTTTTAGGATGTGGCGCGCCCTGCACGAGCTGGGCATCTTCTCTAATCCGGTGGTCAGCCCGGCGGTACCCCCGGGGCATGCGCTGATGCGTTTGACGCTGATGGCCACGCACACCGATGAGCATGTGCAAAAAATCATTCAGGCGTTTGCCCAAGCGGGCCGGGCGGTCGGTATTATCAAATAGTTTTTAAACCCCGCCGCGGCGGGGTTTATTTATGGGAGCCTCTTATGTCTATTACCGTGGTGGATGCAGAAAATAAACTGCACGAATTTGTACAGTTTCCGTACGATTTGTATAAGGAAAACCCCTATTGGGTGGGGGAACTCAAGGCCGACACGCTTAAATTGCTGCGCCCGGACAATGCCTTTTGGCGGCGCGCGCGGCGCAAACTGCTTTTGGCTTATCAAAACGGCCGCGTAGCGGGGCGTTTGTGCGTGCTGGTCAATGAAGTGTACAATGAATACCAAAAGGAAAATATCGGCTTTTTTGGCTTTTTTGAATGTGTCCAGGATGAGTCGGTTTGCCATGCCTTGTTTGACGAGGGGGAAAAATGGCTGCGCGCCCAAGGGGTAACGGCTGTACGCGGCCCGGCCAATCCGTCGTCCAACCATGTGTATGGGCTGTTGACGGATAGCTTTGACCGGATGCCTGCTATTATGATGCCCTACAATTTTCCGTATTATATGGAACTGATTGAAAAAGAGGGTTTTGGCAAGGTTAAGGATTTGCTGGCGTTTGAGCGCACACGGGAGGACCGTTTTAGCCCGTTGTTTGAAAAAATCGTGGCCCGTGCGGGCCGCTCCAAGGGGCTGACCTTGCGGCGTTTGGACCTAAAGAAACTGCCGGAGGAAGCAAAAATCATCCGCCAAATTTACAATCATGCTTGGGCGGCTAATTGGGGACATACGCCCATCGGCGAGCAAGAAATGCAAGACATGGTGCAGGAGCTCAAGTGGGTGGTCCGCCCCGAGGGTACGTGCATCGCCGAAGTGGATGGGGTCCCGGCCGGGTTCTATATTGCTATTCCCAATATGAACCATGTACTGAAGATTTTGCGCGGCAGCTTGTGGTGCCCGTGGCGGTTGTTGCGGGCACTGTGGCAGTGGCGCCATATCCGCGACGCGCGGCTGATTATGCTGGGCATAGAGCCCGCCTACCGCAAACGGGGCTTGGACCTGGTGCTGATTGATCACATTGTCAAATATGGCGTGGCCTTGTGGGATAAGGCAGAGCTGTCTTGGATTTTAGAGGACAATGAGGGCATTATCCGCGCCATGACCGAGGCCGGCTGTTATCCTATCAAACGCTACCGTCTGTACCAAAAAAGCCTATAGGTTTTTAGCTGAAAAAATTTGAAAAGAAAACTTCCCGGGTGTCCGCCCGGGAAGTTCACACAGGGAAGAACTTATTTTTCCTCTTGGGGTTTGAGCGTGGGGAAGAAAATAATTTCGCGGATAGACTCTTGCCCCGTAATCAGCATGACCAAGCGGTCAATGCCGATGCCCATGCCGCCCGTGGGAGGCATACCC
>CAVDMZ010000006.1:15850-21178 GCA_963610115.1 Duodenibacillus sp. | reverse complement strand
AAAGAGAAAGTGCTGCCGGCCCTGCTGAAAGAGATGGGTGTCAAAAGCCCGATGGCCGCGCCGAAACTGGAAAAGATCGTCATCAACATTGGCGTGAAAGAAGCCAGAGAAGACATCAAGGCGTTGGAAATTGCCCGCGAAGACTTGACCGCTATTGCAGGCCAAGCCTCTCAGGTGCGCCGCGCCAAGAAGTCTATTTCCAACTTTAAACTGCGCGAAGGTATGCCTATCGGCGTCCGCGTGACGCTGCGCGGCGCGCGCATGTATGAGTTTATGGAACGCTTCATCAATATTGCCTGCCCCCGCATTCGCGACTTTCAGGGATTTGCCGAATCCTTTGACGGCAGAGGCAATTTGAACCTGGGCATTAAAGAGCACTATATTTTCCCGGAAATTGATGTGGAAAAATCGCCCAAGGCCCATGGTATGAACATTACGTTCGTTACCACTGCCAAGAACGACCAAGACGGCCGCCTGTTGATGCAATATATGGGTATGCCGTTTAGAAAGTCGGCCAAATAACAGGAGCAATAGAATTTATGGCTACCAAAGCATGGGTTGCAAAAATGGCCAAAGACCAAAAGTTCGCCGTCCGGTATCATAACAGATGCCAGATCTGCGGCCGCGCGAGAGGTTATTACCGCGATTTCGGTCTTTGCCGTATCTGCCTGAGAAAGATGGCACACCAGGGGCTTATCCCGGGTTTGAAAAAATCAAGCTGGTAAATACAGGAGGAGGCCGCGCCGGCAAGTTAACTCCGCAAGGAAAGTAATTTGATGCGCAGCCTGATACTATGGATCCAATCGCAGATTTCTTGACCAGAATCAGAAACGCTAATATGAAAAAGAAAGAAAAAGTGGATATCCCTTTTTCTAAGATTAAAACGGAAATCGCGCGTATCTTGAAGGAGGAAGGCTATATCTCTAACTTCAAGGCCGTGCATAACGAGACCAAGGGCGGCGTCGTCCGCGTGTTTTTGAAATACACGCCGGAAAACGAATGCGTCATCCAAGGTCTGCGCCGTGTTTCCAAACCGGGCCAGCGGGTGTACAGTGCTTACAACAACATCCCCAAAGTCCGCGGTTCCTTTGGCATTACCATTTTATCTACTTCCAAAGGCATTATGACCGACGCGCAGGCCAAGGCCGACAAAATCGGCGGCGAACTGCTGTGTCAGGTTTGGTAAGGGGGAGTTATGAGCAGAATCGGTAAGAAAATTATCAACATCCCCGCTAAAACCAAAGTGGACGTGAAAGACCATGTCATTACCGCCACCGGCGCGCTGGGCACGCTTTCTTACACCGTGCCGGCTGACATCACCATCAAAGTGGAAAACGGCGTGATGACCTTGTCCATTGACGAAGCCAAAAAGAAAGAACTCAATGCCATTCACGGTACCACCCGCGCCAATGTGTTTAACATTATTGAAGGCGTAACCAACGGATTTCACAAAAACTTGGAAATCAACGGTTTGGGTTACCGCGCTTCCGTCGCCGGCAATAAGCTGACGCTGGAGCTGGGTTTCTCCCACCCGGTGATTATGCAAGTGCCCACCGGCATCACGGTGGTGGCCGACCCCAAGAGCAACTTGGTGGAAATCAAAGGCAGCGACAAGTTCGCCGTCGGTGATTTTGCCGCCAAAATCCGCCGGATTAGACCTCCGGAGCCGTACAAAGGCAGCGGTATTAAATACCAAAACGAGCATATCGCCCGCAAGGCCGGTAAGACCGCGGCAGGAGGCAAATAATTATGGCTACTAAACAAGAAAGATATCAATTCAGAAAGGACAGAAGCCGCAAACACCTGCTGGCGGCCGCCGGGGCTCACCGCCCGCGCCTGTCCGTATATAGAAGCTTGAAATACCTCTACGCCCAAGTGATTGATGACAATACGCATCACACCTTGGTGTCCGCTACCACCTTGTCTAAAGAATTGGAAGGCAAGTTTGAAAAGTCCGGCAAGAGCGTAGAAGCCGCCAAGGCCCTGGGCGCGGTCATCGCCAAAAAGGCCATGGAAAAAGGCATCACCGAAGTCATGTTTGACCGCGGCGGCCGCGTTTATCACGGCAGAATCAAAGCCTTGGCCGACGCCGCGCGTGAAGCGGGCTTGAAATTCTAAGAGTAAGGTGAATTTAATGACGAACGACACGCTGAAAAGCGATAACAGAAGAGAAGCGAAAGGCAAAAGAGCCGAGTTTCAAAAGGTAAAACCCGCGTCCGAAGGCAAGACGACCGTCATCCACGTGGCCCGCACGGCCAAGGTGGTCAAGGGCGGAAAACGCTTCGGGTTCCGCGCCTTGGTCGTTGTGGGCAACGGCGAAGGCAAGGTGGGCGTAGCGATCGGCAAAGCCAACCAGGTTCAGCTGGCCATCGGCAAGGCTGAAACCCATGCCCGCAAAAATATGGTTACGTTCCCTGTGGTGGGCGACACCATTCCGCACGAGGTCATCGGCCGCTTTGGCGCCGCGTCCGTGTGGATGAAACCTGCCGCTCCGGGTACCGGCGTTATCGCCGGAGCCGGGGTGCGCCTGGTGTTTGAAGCCGCCGGTATCAAGGACGTTTTGGCCAAGAGCTTGGGCAGCACCAATCCGTGCAATCTGGTTTACGCGACGATGGAGGCCTTGAAACTCTTAAAGAGCAAGGAAGCCGTCAACGTCGTGCGCGGCAAAGCCGAGAAAAAGGCTGAAGCCCCCAAAGCGGAAGAAAAACCCGCGGCCCCCGCTGTGGCGGCCAATTAGTTTTGCGGAGAGAAAATTATGGTAACTTTGAATAAACTTTTCCCTAAACACGGGTCCAGAAAACCCAAAAAACGTTTGGGTCTGGGGGCTGCTTCGGGCCTGGGCAACTATTGCGGCAAGGGCATGAAGGGGCAAACCTCCCGCTCCGGTAATACCCGCAAGGAAAGCAAAGCCGGCGGCCAAATGCCGTTGGTTCGCCAAACGCCGAAGAGCGGTTTTTCTAATAAAGATTTCGCTCGCCGCTTTGACTATGTCAACGTGGGCACGCTGGAAAAAATCTTTGCTGCCGGTGCGGAAGTAACGCCGGAAGCATTGAAAAAAGCCGGCATCATCCACGATGTGTGCAGCGTCAAAGTATTAGGCATGGGCCAATTGTCCAAAGCACTGAAGGTTTCCGCCCACGGGTTTTCCAAGACGGCTAAAGCCGCCATTGAAAAAGCCGGCGGGTCCGTTACTGTTATTGAAAAGAAGACCAAATGATGCAAAACAATACAGTCGCGAATATTTTTAATGCTCCCGAGCTCAAGAAGAGACTTCTCTTCTTGCTCGGGGCGTTAGCCGTCTTCCGTATTGCGGCCGCTATCCCCATACCGGGGATCAATACCGATGTGTTGCGCCAAATGTTTGCCGCACATGAAAACGGTATTTTGGGCTTTATGAACATTTTTTCGGGCGGTGCGCTCGGGAAATTTTCTATTTTGGCCCTCGGCATTATGCCTTACATCAACGCGTCCATCATCATCAGCTTGGTGCGCGGGGCGCATATTTTCCCTGCGCTGGACCGCATGCATAAGGAAGGCGAGGCCGGACGCCGCAAAGAAAATCAAATCACCCGAATATTCACGCTGTTTTTGGCGGCCCTGCAGGGCGCCATGATGACGTTTGCCATTACCAAGGTGGAAGGGGCCGGCGGCGTAAGCGCCGTGGTCAATCCGTCCTTCTTCTTTTTCATCACGACGGTGCTGACGCTGTGCGCCGGCACGATGTTTGTGATGTGGCTGGGTGAACAAATTACGGAAAAAGGCGTAGGAAATGGTATTTCTTTGATTATCTTTGCCGGTATCGTGGACCGCTTGCCCGGCGCCATTATGGAAGTAATCAACCGCGTCAAAGCCGACGAAATGGATTTCTTTATGGCCTTGGTTATTTTTGCCGCGGTCATCATTATTACGGCTTTGGTGGTGTGGCTGGAAACGGCCCAGCGCCAAATCCCCGTGCAATATGCCAAACGCCAAGTGGGCAATAAAATGTATGGCGGGCAGACCAGCTATTTGCCGCTCAAGATTGATCAGAGCGGGGTCATCGCGGTCATCTTTGCCTCGTCCGTCATTTCCCTGCCGCTGACGGTGGCCAGCTTCAACCGCGAAGCCGCTTGGGCGCAACGCCTGCTGGAATTTATGAATCACAGCAGTGTGTGGTACATTGGGTTGTTCTCTGCCTTGATTATTTTCTTTTGCTATTTCTACAACTCCATGACCATTAATCCGTCCGACCTAGCCGACAATATGAAGAAATGGGGCGGTTTTATTCCGGGCATCCGTCCGGGCGAGCCGACCAAGAATTATATTGAATGGGTGATGAACCGCTTGACGTTCTGCGGGGCGATTGCGGTGTGCTTAATCTCCGTCCTGCCGGATTTCTTCCGCGCTAAATTTAACGTGGATTTTTACTTCGGCGGTACAGCCCTGCTCATCGTGGTCGGCGTTGCTTTGGATACGGTCAGCCAAATCCAAGCGCACTTGCTCGCCCGCAATTATGAGCCGCTGCTTAAAGGCAGCAAAAAGATTAAGGGCCGCTGGTTTAACGTCGGCCAATAGATTGTCTTTTTTGCTCTTGTGGTGTTGTGGTTTCCGGGTTAGGTTCTGCGCAAGACTACAATAAGCACGGGCAGAAAATAAGCGTTAAAATTTTAGCGCTTAATTGAAAAAAGTTTTAAAAAGATAGTTGCGTTTGGGGTTTTGCACCCAAACGCAATATCTTGTCTAAAGAGAAAGAGGATGGATATCGTATTGATGGGGGTGCCCGGGGCAGGAAAAGGGACACAAGCCTCCAAATTAGAAAAGGCCTTGCATTGCAAGCACATTTCCACCGGAGATGTGCTGCGTGCAGAAATTGATTCCGGCAGTGCCTTGGGCCAACAAATTTCTAGCATCATTGACGGCGGGGATTTAATCCCGGATGAAATGATGGTGTCCATTCTCAGAAAGGTTGCTACTGGCACGGACAAAGGGATTATCTTTGACGGTTTTCCCCGCACGGTCGCCCAAGCGGAGATGTTAAATGAAATGCTGGGGCAGTTGGGGCGCAACTTGTCCAAGGCGGTAATGATTGGTTTGGGTGAAGAGGCCGCCGTCCAGCGTTTGAGCGCCCGCCGCCAATGCCGTCTGCCCGGCGGCACGGTGCGCCAAATCGGGCCGGATTTTTCAGTGCAGGATTGCGTCGGCCAAGGCGGGACCTTGTTTACCCGTCCTGATGATACGCCGGAGCATATCCGGCACCGCTTAAGCGTGTATCACCAGCAGACGCAGCCGGTGGCGGATTTTTATAAAGCGCAAGGCATTTACGCCCAAGTGGACGGCGGGAAGGAGCCC